>JABDPD010000124.1 GCA_013042895.1 Boseongicola sp.
TGTTATCAAAGGTAAACAAGTTTCTAACGCATACTTCCGCCGCCGAAATCGGAACTCGCATCGGAACATGGACATTTCAAAAGGCCATGCTCTGGCACGTGCGGCTTATGAAAGCTTCGTAAACGACGTAGACCTCATGACACTTCACAACTTCTGCAACGCCGCGCATCAGGCCCGCATCGACGCTTTGAATGCTGACCCAGCGTTTCGTGAACGCCGCGCCGAAATCGTTAAGATAGCAACGGAACAAAAGACGCCGCCGACGACGAAAGGCGCCGACAGCGACGCCACGAGCGACACCCCCTAGTTCATAGGGCTAGCCGTCCAATAGCCCGACCGAGATCGCACATAGCAATCTCTGCCAAAAACCAGAACTGCAATCGGCCAGATAGCGCCGCTTTCTGCAGACGTGCCCCGCAAGATTCAACTCTTGGCAAAGCGATTAGGCGCCAATCGCGTCTCATCGCCTATGTGTAAAAAGAGAACTGGCACTCCCTTGCCGACGGGCCCCACCGCTCCACCTTCTATCCCATGATGTCTTCCCGAGCCTACGCAGTATTAACTTTCGCAGCCGCAGTCGCCTTCGCCGCCGGGCCTTTCATGGTGTCTTTCGATGGCTTCGATCCCAACGCTTACCCCATCCCGCAGGAGGGACCACCAGCTCAACCCGCTGGCTACGCCTTCGCGATTTGGGGCCCGATCTATCTCTGGCTTTTGGCATCAACCGGCTTTGGCTTATTCGTCCGCGCCGATGACCCAAATTGGATCGCCACGCGACCGCCGCTCTTCGTCTCGCTAACGATTGGAGCCATTTGGCTACCAGTTGCCGAGTTGAGCCCGATCTGGGCGACCGTCCTGATTTGGGCGATGCTCATTACAGCACTCGTCGCTCTGCGACGCAGCCCAAAGAACGACTTTTGGCTTTTGCGAGCCTCAATTGGTCTCTACGCAGGCTGGCTCACCGCCGCAAGCTCTGTCTCAATAGCACTGTTGGGCGCCGGCTACGGCATTCTGTTCGGTCAGGCCGCCTGGGCGGTGATCGCCATCGCTGTGGCGTTTACGATCGCAGCAAGAGTTACGTTAACCCAAAACTCCCCTGCAACCTACACACTCGCCGTTGCTTGGGCGCTCGTTGCGATCATCGTGCAAAACACCCCATCGTCACCTTTGATCGCGTTTCTGGCGGCAATAGGTGCAGCCGCAATCTCCGGCCTCTTCATCTTTGTTAACAGGCACCCGACCAAGCATTGACACAAGCCGAAATCACTCTTTGAGCGAGGGCTTACCGAGATGCTTGCGTAGCCGCGACGGCGTTGCTTTCTTCTTATCTTTGTACGGGTTTTGCTCGGCCTGACTGCGAAACCAAAGCCGAATAGGCGTCCCTGGCATATCAAAGTCGCCCCGTAAGCCATTGACAAGATAACGCTTATACGAATCCGAGAGCTTCTCGGGATTGGATGCCATCACAACAAATCCTGGCGGCCTCGTCTTGGCTTGTGTCATATATCTCAACTTGATCCGTCGCCCACCTGGTGCCGGCGGTGGGTGAGCTTCAACCATACCTGCGAGCCATCGGTTCAATTTCGACGTCGTCACCCGCGTGTTCCAGGTCACATAGGCCCGCTCAACTGCGTCGCGTAACCTATCCATGCCGCGTCCCGTTTTTGCCGAGACCGTCACCAGAGGCGCGCCCCTCAACTGTGGCAACAGCCGCTCAAACGACTCGCGGAGATCCCGCAGTTTTTCCTGCTTATGCTCTTCAATGTCCCACTTGTTCACCGCAACGACCACCGCACGACCCTCACGCTCAGCCAGGTCGGCAATCCGCAAGTCTTGCTGCTCAAACGGGATCGCTGCATCGAGCAAAACCACAACGACTTCCGCGAATTTTACGGCTCGCAGGCCGTCCGCCACCGAAAGCTTCTCGAGCTTCTCCTGCACCCGCGCCTTCTTGCGCATGCCCGCGGTGTCGAAAATTCGCGTCGGCATCCCATCCCAATCTAGCGGCAACGAGATCGCATCTCGCGTAATTCCCGCTTCGGGGCCGGTTAATAAGCGATCTTCACCCAGCAACTGGTTGATAAGGGTAGATTTTCCCGCATTCGGCCGACCAACAACAGCCACCTGAAGCGGGCGTGCTAAGGTCGGCATCCGCACTTCGTCCGGATCGTCTTCACTCACGTCAATGTTCGTAAGAGGTGCGGCTTCTTCAACCGCACGCTCGGCCTTCGCACCTTCTTCAGCGATCGGGCGTAGGAATTCCAAAAGGTCCGACATCCCCTCACCGTGCTCCGCCGACAGACGTACAGGTTCGCCCAAGCCCAGCGAATAGGCCTCAAGCAAGCCAGCCTCCGCCGCGCGTCCCTCGGCCTTGTTCGCGGCCAAGATCACATGAGCTGACTTCTTTCGAAGGATATCCGCAAAAACCTCATCATCCGGTAAAATACCCGTACGAGCATCGACCATGAACAAACAGGCATCCGCCATTTCGACGGCGCGCTCGGTCAACCGACGCATTCGCCCTGGTAGACTGTCATCGGTCGCATCTTCCAGACCAGCCGTATCAATAACCGTAAATCGCAAATCAGCGAGCCGCGCAGCACCTTCACGAAGGTCGCGAGTCACCCCCGGTTGGTCATCGACCAACGCCAACCGTTTCCCAACCAAACGGTTGAAAAGAGTGGATTTTCCGACATTCGGTCGCCCAACGATGGCCAAAGTAAACGACATGGGTTCCTGCCCAAAGGATACGTAAGATCGCGCTCTTACACGCTTAATCGGTCAGCGAAAAGCGCGGATCTGACCGTTATCGGAGACAAGGTACATCACACCGCCCGCCACAACAGGATTACGTGCGACGCCTTGACCGAGTTCGCGCTCGCTTTGAAGCGCTCCTGAAACCGGATCGAACTCACGCAAGATCCCATCATCCGACGCCACGATCAGCCGTCCCCCGGCCAATACCGGTCCATAATGCACGAACGTCGACTTTCTGCGGTTTTGACGTCGTGCCTCGAACAACGGCAGCTCAACCGTCCAAATTTGCGTGCCAGTTGTCGCATCAAGTCGCGTCAACACATTCTCGGGGGAAACGAAGAACAACGAATTGCCTCCGAGCCAGATCCGGTTCAGCGCCCCGACCCGTGCTGTCCACTCCGC
>JABDPD010000140.1 GCA_013042895.1 Boseongicola sp.
CCGTCGGTTCGATCATGGCACTTTTGATCCTCTCGGGATTTTTCTCCGGATCAGAAACTGCACTCACAGCTGCCTCGCGCGGCAAGCTGAAATCCCAAGCGGAAAAGGGCCATAAAGGCGCCGAGCGCGCGCTTCATATCACCGAAGACAGCGAACGCTTGATCGGCGCGGTCCTGCTTGGAAATAACCTGGTCAATATCCTTGCGGCCTCGCTTGCTACAGCTCTGTTCACACGGCTCTTCGGCGAAAGCGGAGTGGCGCTTGCGACACTCGTGATGACAGCTCTCGTGCTGATCTTTGCAGAAGTCCTGCCAAAAACCTACGCGATCTCCAATGCAGAGCGCGCAGCTTCTCTGGTGGCTGCTCCGATCCAAGTGATCGTGATGGTCTTCTCACCTGTCGTGAACTTCGTGCGTCTCATCGTGCGCGGCGTGTTGCGCCTTTTTGGCGTGCGCATTGATCCCGACCGCCAAATCATGGCCATGCGCGAGGAAATCGCAGGAGCGCTCCAGCTCGGCCACTCTGAGGGCGTCGTTGAGAAAGAAGACCGAGACCGCATCCTCGGCGCCTTGGATCTCGCCGATCGCACCGTTGAAGAGATCATGCTTCACCGCAGCCAGATTGAAATGATCGACGCCGACCTACCCCCAGCACAAGTGCTCGAGCTTTGTCTGGCCTCCGCCCATACCCGTCTTCCAGTATTTCGCGGCGAGAAAGAAAACATCGTCGGCGTCATGCATGCTAAAGACCTTTTGCGTGCAATGTTCGCACGGCGCAGCGAGCAACCCGATGCCGAAGACCCCTTCGCAGGTTTCGACATACTTGCCGTTGCCATGAAGCCGTACTTCGTTCCCGAAACGACACCGCTCGACGAACAGATGCGTCAATTCCTGCGGCGCTCAACGCACTTTGCATTGGTCGTGGACGAATACGGCGCTCTGGAGGGCCTGATCACGCTGGAAGACATCTTGGAAGAGATCGTTGGCGAGATCACCGATGAGTTCGATATCGACGAAGACTCCCCGCTTCGACGCACCGACGCTGGCGATGTGGTCGTCGATGGAGCCATGACCATCCGTGACCTCAACCGCGCGACAGACTGGAACTTGCCGGACGAAGAAGCCAATACAATCGCTGGCCTCGTCATTCACGAAGCCCAGTCCATCCCTTCAAAGGGACAGACGTTCTCATTCCATGGATTTCGCTTTGAAATCCTCGACCGGCAGGACAATCGCATCACGCGCTTGAAAATCCGTCAGTTGATCTGATCATCCTTGCTTTTCGAAGATGATGATGACGTCGCCAATATCGACGCCAAACCGCTTGACGTAAGCTCGGTTCAACAAACGATCGTCCGAGAGCAGCCACATCCAATCGTCAAAGGTGACCTTGACGGTTTCCACAGTTCCATCAGCCGAAGGCACAGGTAAATCAATGCTATAGCGCCAGTTGAATGTGTCCCCACGTTCGATCCCAGTTGCAATTCCTTCGACACCCGGCGCGGTACCCTCCCAGCGGTCCGCACCCGTCTTTGTAAGTGTCCAGACACGCTGTTCCGTCGCGCCGTCCTCATAGACAAAATCCTCGATCAGCCTCAGCACCTGTCCGTCAAAGGTTCCCGTGATGGTAACATCGAACCGGCGGCGCACGGTTCCAAACACATCTTGAAACTGCCCATGCGCGACGCTGGTGCCGACAAAGAAGTTCTCCAGATCGAGTTTGCGTTCGCTTAGCAGATTATCGTCCGCATTTGGTTTCCCGGTACAGGCGGCGAGCAACACCAATGACAGGCTGAGTATAACGTTTCGCATTTCAAACTCCTTTGTCCTTGTACGGTGCGCGGCGCCCACTGGATGCACGAGAGGTAAGGCCACAGCTCTAAAAACTGATCCATGATGCTATTCCAGTTCTTTCAACCGATGCCGGGCGACGTGAATTAACGGAATATATATTTTGGGCTGTTAGCAGGTCTTATGTGGTGAAACTGGAGAGCTGCGTGTCAGGCGAGAATGCAACACCGATCAGACAAAAGGGCCGTCGATTTGTGAACTGGATCACGCACGGCTACCGACCGATCGCCTTCATTCCGTACTTCCTGGCGGCGACCTATTGGCTTGCCGGCGGACAGACCATGACGCTTGTCGCCACGATATTTCCCGCCGCAGCCGTTCTTCTCTCCCTGTTCACCGATCGAAACGCTCCGCCCGAGCACGCACCTACTGGATTGCGATCGCTTCAATCCATTGACGCCTGGTTTCAAGACCACCTTCAATCCGGTGGGGCGACACTTGCCCAAACTGCAGTCGCTTCTTTGAAAATAGACAATCTTGAAAACTTGGAAGAGCGCCTCGGGATTCCGATGGATGACGCCATTCTGGACGAATTCGCCAACCGCGTGATCAACACTGTCCGCAACGGCGACGTCGTCGTCCGAGGAAAGAAATCCGACCTTCTGATTTTCTTGACACGGGTTCGTGCGCCGGAAAGTGAGAATCTGCTCCACTTGTCACGGCGCATTCAATCTTGCCTGGACGAGCCGTTTCACAGCGGCGCCGCCAGGGTATACTGCACCGCAACCATAGGTATCGCGCGGGCAAATCATGTACCAGACCGCTCCACATCGGCTCTGATACATGCCGCGGACGTGGCAAATCGCGCAGCAGCCAAAGATGGACCAGGGGCAGTTCGCATCTACAAGTCTTCTTATGGACGAACACCAAACAGCGACAATGCCCTCATGGGCCAGGTTGCTGCGGCTCTTGAAAACGGCCAGATCATCGCTTGGTATCAACCGCAAGTTTCAACCCACACCGGGGAAATAAGTGGTTTCGAAGCATTGGCTCGGTGGGAGCATCCCACTCACGGGCTCATCTCTCCCGCATCATTCCTCAGTATGATCGACCGGCTTGGGCTATCCCAGCGGTTGTCGGAAGTGATCCTGACCCATGCACTCAGCACCCTGCGTGCTTGGGATCGCGCAGGTCTCAACATTCCTTCCGTTTCGGTAAACTATTCCTCAGATGAACTTAGCAACCCACGCCTGCCGGAGTTCCTCAGATGGGAACTCGACCGTTTTGAGCTCGCCCCTGACAGACTAACGGTTGAGGTGCTTGAGAATGTCATTGCCGAGTCTCAGGAAGACATCATATCCCGTAACC
>JABDPD010000143.1 GCA_013042895.1 Boseongicola sp.
TACGGCTACGTGATGGAGTGAGAGAAATGACCCTTAAGATCAAAACCTTGATGGTCGGAGCAAGCGTGCTCGCTCTGACAGCCTGCGGCGAAGGCCCTGCCTTCGACAGCTTCAACTCCGAAGCTGGACAGTTCATCGACGAGGGCGGCTTCGGCAACCCAACGATGAACAACACGCAAATCCAGAACGGTGACCTGACGTTCCTTGCGAACCTCAATCAGCGTTTCACTTCGGAAGTCCCCACAATGGTGACCTTCGAGTTCGACAAATCGAACCTTGATGCGGATGCACAGGCGATCTTGCGTGAGCAAGCCGACTGGATCCGTCAGTTCCCTGAGATTCGGTTCAGCGTCTTCGGCCACACCGATGCGGTTGGCTCAAACGCTTACAACCAGGCTCTCGGCAAGCGTCGCGCAAATGCAGTTGTGAACTACCTGGTTAGCCAGGGCGTGAACCGCTCGCGTTTGAAGGCTCTTGTGTCTTTCGGTGAAACGCGCCTCGCTGTGTCGTCGAATGACCGGGAACGTCGCAACCGTCGAACGGTTACAGAAGTATCCGGCGTTGTTGAAAACGCGCCAATGGTGCTGAACGGCAAGTACGCTCAGATCATCTTCCGCGAGTACGTCGGCAGCGCAACTTCGCGCGCAACTCTTGGCGGCGGTCTGGCGGCAATCGAAGGCTCCGGAGGCTAAAAAAGCCGAAGATCATTGTTTCAAAGGGCAGCCGGTGGCTGCCCTTTTTTCATTTAATCGTCGCAGAATACCGAATAATTACGATTATTTGGCCACAATGTCGCCCGTATTGATGGTCAAAGTCCTCCATAAGGGAAACCTGCGCGCCCGTTCTGGGGCCGGTTTTCCAACCGGATTGGTGGGTTCCGTGTGGTTCGGACCCGAGCCGGAAGTGAAGGACGTAGGGTATGACGAGCAACGCGGCGTTACAGGAAGAGGCGGCACCGATCCGTGCCTGCACTATCAGCCGAGATGTCCAGAATTTCGATCTTCTTATTGAGGATATGGAAGCTGAATGTGGTGAGAGCTGGGGCGACCTATCTTTCGAAGATGCGGAACTATTTCTGAAACAGTCTGAAGCAGACTCGCTTGAGTTTGTTGCTATCGCGATTGATCAGGAAGACGAGACGAACATCGACACCGTCAGCGATCTCGTAAAGTTTGCAGTTTCGCAAGACATCCGTGTGGTCGTCATCGCCGAAGAGGTCAGCCCGATCGCACTTCACCAGCTCTTGAAGTTGGGCGCCTCGGAATTTGTCCCCTACCCGCTTCCTGATGGCGCCCTTCACGACGCGCTTGAGCGCATTCGCCGCTCCGCCGAAATGGCCTCGCAAGAGGTTCCGGATGAAATGCGCACGAAGATCAAAGCAACCGGCGACCGGGATGGCGTTGTTCTTCCAATTCAAGGACTTGCCGGCGGCACCGGCACAACCACCTTCGCCGTGAACCTTGCGTGGGAACTTGCTAATCTCGAAGTCGATGGCGAGCATCCGCGTGTCTGCTTACTGGACCTTGATCTACAGTTTGGCTCGGTCTCGACCTATCTTGATCTACCACGCCGCGAAGCTGTTTTCGAACTCCTGCAAGATACAGGCTCGATGGACAGCGACAGTTTCATGCAGGCGCTTTTGACATTCAACGACAAACTCCACGTACTCACCGCGCCTAGTGAGCTGATTCCACTTGATATGATAAGTCAGGAAGACGTTGAGAAACTGGTCGAAGTCGCGCGTACGAACTTCGATTACGTCATTATCGACATGCCGCACAACGTGGTCATGTGGACAGAAACGGTTCTTAATGCCGCCCACGTTTACTTCGCGATGACCGAGCTCGACATGCGATCGGCACAAAACACGTTGCGGATGATCCGCGCGCTGAAAGGCGAAGAACTTCCAGTAAACAAACTGCGCTACGTACTAAATCGCGCGCCAAAGTTCACCGACTTAACCGGCAAAAGCCGCGTGAAACGCATGGCGGAAAGCCTCGACATCAAGATCGAAGTCTTGATGCCGGATGGAGGCCGTCAGGTTGTTCAGTCCAACGATCACGGCGTTCCTCTGAGCGAAGTCGCCGCGAAGAATCCTCTGCGGAAAGAAGTGCAGAAGCTCGCCGAATCCGTACACGAAACAAACCTCGAAGCCGTCGAAGGCGTCTGAGTGAATAAGGAGCAAGCCGTTGTTTTCAAAATATAAGAAAACCGGCGGTCAGGGTGGGGAGCCCGGCACGCCAGATTTGAAAAGCATACCAGGCGGACAGGCAGATCTGCCCGTCGCCAAGGAAACCGCGCCAGTTGCGGCCCAAAAAGAAAACCAGGTCAAGCGCCGTCAGATGAGCCGCATTCCGACTCAGGTTGCACCTGTCGATAAGGAAAAGAAACGCAAAGAGCGTCTCGGCGACATCAAACTCGAACTTCACAAGCGCTTGCTCGACAACCTGAACCTCGGCGCGCTCGAATCCGCAACCGAGAACGACCTGCGTGCAGAAATTGTCGCAATCTCTGGCGAAGCGCTCGATGAGATGGGCGTCGTTCTAAACCGTGAAGAGCGTCAGACGCTCAATCAGGATCTCTACGACGAAGTCACTGGACTTGGTCCACTTGAACCGCTTCTTAAAGACGATACCGTCAACGATATTCTCGTAAACGGCCCGCAACAGGTTTTCGTAGAACGTTCTGGTAAACTGGAGCTGACCGACACCACCTTCAAGGACGAGCGTCACCTCCTGCGGATCATCGACAAAATCGTCTCTGCCGTTGGTCGTCGTGTCGACGAATCAAACCCGTACGTTGACGCCCGTCTCGCAGATGGTTCGCGTTTCAACGCTATGGTCCCGCCAATTGCAGTGGATGGCTCGCTCGTCTCCATTCGTAAGTTTAAGAAGGAGAAACTGGCGATTGACGATTTGGTCAACTTCGGTGCCTTCACCGAAGAAATGGCCGCATATCTTCAAGCCGCAGTAGCGTGTCGCCTAAACGTTATCGTTTCTGGCGGTACGGGTTCCGGTAAAACAACCACGCTGAACGCCCTTTCTTCCTTCATCGACAACGATGAACGAATTCTGACGATCGAGGATACGGCAGAACTTCAGCTTCAACAGACCCACGTGGGCCGAATGGAAAGCCGTCCGCCAAACGTCGAAGGCAAAGGTGCTGTGACCCAACGCGATTGTCTCAGGAACGCACTTCGTATGCGTCCGGACCGCATCATCGTTGGTGAGACGCGTGGCGAAGAAGTTATCGACATGCTTCAGGCGATGAACACCGGCCACGACGGATCAATGACCACAATCCACGCCAACTCGGCGCGCGATGGTGTGTCGAGACTAGAGAACATGATCTCGATGGCGGGTATCGAAATGCCCCTAAAAGCATCTCGGGCTCAGATTTCATCTGCTGTGAACCTCATCGTGCAGGCTTCTCGACTGCAAGACGGCTCGCGTCGCATGGTCTCGATCACAGAGGTGACGGGCATGGAAGGCGAAGTGATCTCCATGCAGGAGATCTTCCGCTATCAGCGTGTCGGTCTAACACCCGACAATAAAATCATCGGTCACTTTACGGCGACCGGCGTGCGCAGCCACTTTTCAGAACGGTTCCGCATGTGGGGCTACGACTTGCCTCCGAATATCTTTGAACCCTTCGCGGCGGAGTAATAGCCCATGGTTATTAGTGCAGAACCAATTATCTATGGCCTAATTTTTCTGGCTGTTCTTGCCCTCGTGCAGGGCATCTATCTAACGGTTTTTGGTAAGTCCATCAGCCTGAACAGCCGCGTAAACCGCCGCCTTGAAATGTTAGAACGTGGCGCTGGCCGCGAGCAGGTCCTGGAACAACTCCGCAAGGAAATGTCCCAGCACATGAAGTCGAAAAGCATCCCGCTTTACTCGATTTTGGCCGAGAAGGCACAAAAGGCGAATATCGCCTTTACCCCAAGCCAGCTCATAATGGTGATGGGGATTTTGACAGTTGTGTCGTTTGTTCTTCTGACCTTCGGCACGTCTGCGTCCGTTGTAATCCGCGCGGTACTCTCTGTGATCATGGGCGTTGGCGCTGTCTTCGTTTGGGTCAACAACACCGCCAAAAAACGTCTCGGCATGATCGAGGAGCAGCTCCCAGATGCCGTGGAACTGATGGTACGATCGCTCCGCGTGGGGCACCCGTTCACCTCCGCCCTTCAAATTGTCGCAAAAGAGGTCCCCGACCCGCTTGGTTCTGAAATGGGCGTGATTTCGGATGAAAGTGCCTATGGTCGTGACGTCGGTGAAGCTCTGAAGCACATGGCCGAACGACTTGATATGCAGGACTTGCGCTTCCTCGCGGTTGCCGTGACCATTCAGCAGACCTCTGGTGGTAACTTGGCCGAAATCCTTCACGGTTTGGCACAGGTTATTCGCGCCCGTTTCAAGTTGTTCCGGCGTGTGAAAGCGATCACCGCGGAAGCAAAGTGGTCTGGCATGTTCTTGTCGGTCTTCCCAATTGGTGCGCTCGTGATGATCAACGTCATCCAGCCCAACTACTATGACGAGGTCAAAGAGACCGCCGTCTTCATTCCGGCCTGTCTGGTCGTCGCGGGCTTCTTGGTGGTGAACGTGTTCGTCATGAAAGCCCTTGTGAACATTAAGGTATAGGCCCGATGGAAAAGATCTTTGAACTCTACGACTTGGCCAACGCCCTTCTGACGGAACAATTTGGCGAGCTCGGCCCCCTTCTGGTGATCGGTGTGCTCGGCCTGTTCCTGGT
>JABDPD010000149.1 GCA_013042895.1 Boseongicola sp.
CCGTCTGCCTGGTGCTGTGATTCTCTCTGATGCGCAGAACCACGCTTCGATGATCGAGGGCATTCGCCACTCGCGCGCCGATAAAGTTCTGTGGAACCATAACGATCCGGAAGATCTGAACCGCAAACTGTCGGCAATCTCTGCTGACCGACCCAAGATCGTCGCCTTTGAAAGCGTCTATTCCATGGACGGCGACATCGCACCGATCGAAGAGATCTGCGACGTCTCAGACGAGCACGGCGCGATGACTTATATCGACGAAGTGCATGCCGTTGGCATGTACGGACCTCGCGGCGGCGGCGTTGCAGAAGAACGCGGCTTGATGGATCGGATCACGCTCATCGAAGGCACTTTGGGTAAAGCCTATGGCACTTTCGGCGGATACATTACCGGCTCTGCTGCCATGTGTGACTTCATCCGTTCCTTTGCGAGTGGATTTATCTTTACAACCGCCCTACCCCCCGCTGTTGCGGCAGCGGCGACAGCATCGATAAGCCACCTGAAGCGCTCGCAACTGGAACGCGCACGCCAAAGACGGCAAGTTGCGCTGCTGAGACGCCTGTTAGATGCGCGCGGCATCCCGCATATGCCAAACGAGAGCCACATTATTCCTGTGATGATCGGTGATCCGGTGAAATGTCGGATGATTTCGGACATGTTGATGGATGATTGGGGCATTTATGTTCAACCGATCAACTATCCAACGGTTCCGAAGGGCACCGAGCGACTTCGCATCACGCCGTCACCGCTTCATACTGACGATGATATTGCATATCTTGTCGAGGCTCTTAATTCCCTATGGCAGCGGTGTGCCATTGCACGGGCAGTTGCCTAATCGCAATCCGCACCTAAATCGACTTTTGACGAGCCAGGCAGGGCTGCGCTGGCTCCGGTGAAACTGGAAGGAAGTAGATATGAAAATCACTCGCCGTGACGGCTTAAAGATGCTTGGCGCAACTGCGCTGGTTTCCGTGCCTTTGAAAGCTTTGGCTGACGGACACACAACACACACTGTCGAGATGCTAAACAAGGAACCCGATGGCCGCGAGCGTCAGGTCTTTAATCCACCCGTAATCAAAATCGCTGAAGGCGACGCAGTGAACTTCGTATCCACAGATCGCGGTCACAACTCGGCGTCCAACAAGGACATGCTCCCTAAAGGTGCAGAAGAGTGGAAAGGCGACATCAACGGCGATATCGAAGTCACCTTCACTGTCCCCGGCGTCTACGGCTACTTCTGCACACCTCACCAATCCGCCGGTATGGTTGGCTTGGTTCTGGTTGGTGACGTGACACAGGAACAGATTGATGCCGCGAAAGAGGTGCGTCAGCGCGGCAAAGCGCGCGCGCGTTATGAAGACTACTTCGCAATCGCTGAAGAGATGATGGCTGGCGCCTAAGCGCTAAGCGATATTTTAAGAAGGGCACCTATTTTGGTGCCCTTCTTCATTATCTTGCACCTCGGTCTCTATACCGAGCGATCACGCAAAGCATTGGCCCGCCGGTGGTAGTCGTCAAACCCGATCTGCGTCCTCAGGTCTGCGAAGTCCAATAGATGCCGCTGTGTATCTCTCCCTGCGGCAAGATCTGACAGAGTTGCATTCATTGCCTTCATCGCAGCGGAAAGCAGTGTCAACGGATAAGCTGCGATAGAAAATCCAAGCTCTTCAAGGTCGTCAGGCGGCAGAATGGGAGTTTGGCCACCTTCAAGCATATTCGCCATGTGGTGGCCGTCGACGGATTGGCAAATCGCTGCCATCTCATCCCTTGTGTAAGGCTCCTCAACAAAGAGAATATCCGCTCCAATTTTGGCGAAGGCTTCTGCCCGATACAGGGCCTCGTCCAATCCGCGCTCTCGACGCGCGTCTGTCCGGGCAAGGATTAGGATATCGTCGCTTGACCTCGCCTCAACGGCTGCTTGAATACGCTCTAGGGCTTCGTTGCGATCTACCACGCTTTTACCTTCGGTATGCCCGCATCGCTTGGGAGCGACCTGATCTTCTATCATCACGGCCGCGCACCCCGCCCGTGCAAAGCCCGAAACCGTGCGCATTACGTTCATCGGATTTCCATAGCCTGTATCGCCGTCGGCCATCATCGGGATGGTCAACGGTTGCATCGCATTGCGAGCCTGATCGAGTACTTCGCCGTAACTCATAAGCCCGGTATCCGGCTCGCCGAGCCTTGACGCTGATGCGCTGAAACCTGACAAGAATGTCAGCTCAAAACCGGCTTGCTCAATCAGTTTCGCGGACAAGGCATCAAAGCAGCACGGCATTTTCAGCAGCTTCCCTTGCGCAAGTAATCCACGCAATCGGTCCGCCATCGGGTTCTTCGTAGGTAGTGACATGTTCAGGCCCATCTGTTCTCAGCCAAGAGTATTGCCCATGTTCCATGGTTGGGAAACCAAACAACGGCCAACTCTCACACCTAGGTATAGGGCTCGATCCTATCTGCAGACAAAGCATAGCCGACCTCGGCCAACTGTGTCCGTATAGATGTCGTACCGAACATACCGATCACATTTACAGGCTCGTAGAGGCCCTTGCTTTCAAATGGCTCACTCACAGTTACCAAAACTAGTTGGTTCGCCGGCGGCGGCGGGACATGAACGCAAGCCCCAACAAACGGGACCAGTATGAACGCCGACACGCCTTGTCCGCTGAAATCGAGCGGAACAACAAATCCCGGAAGTCGAACGATCTTGCCGTTCCAATCGGTTCTGACACCTGTCGACGCGGATTGCTGGCTTGCAAGAGCAGTTTCATCGTGCGGGATTAGACCCTGAAGGACATTGGGAACAAACGTTTGGCCCTCAGGAAGCAGGTCTTCCCACTCCAGATCAATGAAATCCTCCGCCAGAGCTGGATCAGACAACAGCGAAACGGCTGCCATACCCAGCAGCACTTCGCGTCGCGCCAAAGCACGGGTTACCACTCGTAAATTTCCATGCTTTCGGCCAGCAAAGCATAGCCTGTTTCCGCGATTTCCGTTGACATCAACTGAGTGCTCATTCGACCCACCACCCAAACCGGTTCCCACAAATTGTCGCTTGGCCATGGATCAACCGTGCGCACCAAAACCAACTGATTTGGCGGCGGTGGAGGCGTGTGAATACAAGCCCCAATATAGGGAACAAGGATGAACTCGGTCACACCTTCTGATCCAAGTTCCAGCGGAATGATGAAGCCGGGCATACGGATCAACGCACCATGCAAATCCGCGTTCAGCTTCGTTGCATTCGCATCATAGATCGGCGCCCAGGTATCATTAACTTCGTCAAGCTCGCCTTCACCGATGATTTCCGCGTAAGGCACACCGGGAGGAATAAGATCATCCCAGGAAATTTCCCGAGGCGTCGCAGCAAAACCAATTCGGGGGAACGAGACCCCAGCAATACCAAATGCTAATAGATTTCTTCGACTGATGCGCGTCATGATCTAACGACCATACCATCGGCAAGGGAAAGACGATAGGCACGCAACGCCGGGATCATGCTCACAATTGCGCCAGCAGCGACAACCGCCAGAAGCACCAGGGCTTCTCTAATCGCAGGTGGATCAATCGGCAAAAACAGCCCGAAGGCGCTGTCGATGATGGGTTGCGCGATGAAAAGTCCAAGATAAAGCAACCCAAGGCCCAGAACAGCCCCCGCCGCCGCCGTGAGGATTGCTTCCAGAATGAGAAGTCCAAGAATGGCCATCGGGCTGGCCCCCATCGCTCGGAAAATGGCCATCTCGCGACGCCGCTCATTCAGACTGGAAAAGATCGTCGCCATCATACCAATTAGCGCTGTCACAACGACCATCACCGAAACCGCCAACAATGCGGTCTCCGCAATGCCTACGATCCCCCAAAGCTCCTGCAAGGCAACCCCGGGCAGAATGGCCAAAAGCGGCTCCTCTGGATACTCGTTGATGGCTCTTTGTAACGAAAAAGTCTGAAGTGGGCTTTCGACACCTATCAGCGCAGCGGTAATCGCCTTCGGAGTAAGATCCATCTGTCGTATCTGATCAACCGGCGTGGTTTGACCGGGAATCCTGGCACCTCTTTGCCAGTCAACGTGAATAGCCTCGATCGCCTCCATCGACACAATCACAGTCCGATCGACGGGTGTACCCGTCTTCTCTAATATGCCCGACACCTGAAACGGCTGATCCTTGTGTTCAGTGAAGGACGCCAAACCATGGGCCACCACAATCGGGTCGCCAACGCCGTACCCCAAGGACTGAGCAACGTCGTGACCGATTACGGTATCAAAAAGGTCGTCCATGACGACCCCTTCACCAAACCCAAGACTCCGCCCCTGCCGGTACATATAGTGTTCAAAAAAGGCCGACGTCGTACCCATGACCCGGAACTGTCGATGACTGTCGCCAAGAGAAATGGGAACGATCCAATCGATCTCAGGTCGGCTGGCCAGATCCTGATAGCTTTCCCAAGTGACGTTGTTTGTGGCATTGCCAATACGAAACACTGAGTAGAGTAAAAGCTGAACCGAGCCCGACCGAGCTCCGACAATCAGGTCAGTGCCCGAGATCGTGTCTGCAAAACTCGCCTTAGCTCCTGTACGCACTTTCTCGACACCAAGGAACAAAGCAACCGACAAGCCAATGGCAAGCACGGTCATGCCAACGGTAAGGCCTCGCGCCACAAGCGAGGCCGCTGCCAGTCGCAAAATCATGCCACCTCCCTCTCGATAGTCACGATTTCAGACATCCTGACCACCCGATCAAACCGCTCTCCAAGACGCGGATCGTGGCTTACCATCAAAAGCGTCGACGCTTGCACCTTTACCTGATCGAACATCAGATCGAGGAAATTCGCCTGCGCAGTTTCGTCTAGCGAAGACGTAGGCTCGTCAGCAATAAGAATGGGCGGCTGACCAATGAGCGCACGCGCCACAGCGACACGTTGCTGCTGCCCAACACTGAGCGTAGCCGCTTTGGACTCGACCACTCCCTCCGGCAAACCCAATGCACGGCAGAGCCCCTCCGCCTCACGCCTTGCATCGGTACAGCGACCTTTTCGATCCGGCGCAAATCTCAATGGCAATAGGATGTTGTCGGCAACCGAGCCGAAGGGAAGAAGATTGAACTGCTGAAACACCACGCCGATCTGCTCGGCCCGGAACCGATCCCGTGACCAGCCAGACAAGGTTTTCAAATCCGTTCCACCGACCACGACAACACCAGAATCTGCAAGAACAGTGCCACAGATCAACGAAAGAAGCGTCGACTTCCCCGAGCCACTCTCGCCAAGGAGAAGAACGGTTTCGCCGGACGCCACCGAGAACTCAGGTACAGCGATAGAAAAGGAGGTCCGCCCCGGCCAGCGAAAGCGAACATCCTTTAGCTCAATGATACCACTGTCACCCAAGCTCAGAACATACCGCGCAAATCGAGCGTCGGTTCGTTGCGCTCAACTTCAAAGGCTTGCGCGCCCGATGCGGTCACAATCTGCACCTCCAACTCACGCGCATTCCCGAAAGCGCCAAAATAGGCAAACGTGACCTTGGAAAGCGCGCCCGCGTTGCCGCAGTTCAATGTGTATTCGGCATGGAACTCTGTGTGGTTTGCTTCACGCGCGTGTTCTTCGTCATGGTCATGTTCTTTGTCATGATCGTGGTCATCAGCATGGTCTTCATCGTGATCATGTTCCCCAACATGGTCGTCATGCTCTTCTTCGCTTTCCAGAGCAGCACTGGCCTGAACCACTGTGCACTCAGCGGCGGCAGGCATAACAAACAACTCCAAGGGTCGAGCAAGTGTTGCTACAGCAGCATCAATCGCTGCCCGGTCCTCAGAACTTTCTGCTTCATACTCAAAACCCACGATATCGGCACCCGGCGCATGAAGCTCCATAGCTACGGTGCCGCCTTCAATCGCAATGTTAAGCTCCCCTACTCCATGTTCGTGACTGTCCAACTCCCGGGTTTCTTCCGCGAGCGCAGGGGATGCGATCGCGACGAGCGCAACGGGTAATAATCTCTTCATAAGATAATCTCCAACGGTGTTTCTGATATGACTCAGTGGGCGCAGTTTTTACATTGACCATGAATTTCTACGACATGCCGGGCAGCCTTGAAGCGGCTAGGTCTTACCATGGCTTCGATCTTAGGCAGCAAGGACCCGCCATCATGCTCATCGACCATTCCACAGTCCTCACAAATCGCCAGGACCGGCAAACTCTTTCCGTGATCGCACCGACAAGGAACAAAGGCTTTAAGTGATTCCAGTTTATGCGCCCGTCCTTGGTCAGTTAGGGCAGCAAGCGCTCGATATACCGTCGGGGGTGCGATGTCCGGCTCATCGTCCTGAAGCTGCTCAAGAATTTGATAGGCCGTCATGGGGGCTTCTGAAGACGTAAGCACTCCTAGTATATCAGCCTGTCGCACAGCGGCTTGTTTGCGCATTGCTCACTCTCCCGGATTGCGTATTTGTTATTTTATAAAGTAACAAACCGCAACCTTGAAGTACATTAACC
>JABDPD010000150.1 GCA_013042895.1 Boseongicola sp.
GCCTATAACTCTTCGCCCAGTGGTTCGACCAAAGGCTGCGCTCAGATATCCACGGGTTTAGATCGACTGCCTCGCGCAACACATCCTGCGCTTCCTCGTCTCGTCCCAAACCCATCAAGGTCAACGCCTTACCACTGATCGCCGCCACATGGCGCGGGGAACGCTCCAGCGCCCGATCAAGGTCCACCAAAGCGAGCGCAAAGTCCTGCCGTAGGAAATTGACAAACGCCCGCTGATTGTACCCTTCGGCATAGTCCGGACAGTATTCTGTCAATCGATCAAACGCGTCCAACGCCTCCACAAAGTTGTAGGAGGCACGTGCAGACATTCCCCGATCCAAAAGCACCTGCGCCTGTTCGTCCGGGGCCGTCGCCCAAAGCTCCCAAAGTTGCCCCGAAATCCCACGCGCGGCCCCTTCATTCGGTGCAGCTTGCGCTTGTTCTAACAGGGCATCAGCGGCGTCAGCGATATCAGGGTTCGCCGGGCAATCGGCAAAGGCGGGCATTGCGAGGAAAGGCAGTATCAAAAGCTGTTTCATTCTAGATATCGTGGCGCAGAAAACCGCGCCGTCAAGTCACGAAACCGCCATCCTTCACCGCCTGCATCGCCACATGCGTAGCTGTATGCGCAACATGGGGCAGACTCGAAATCCGCTCTCCCAATACAATTCGGTAGCGCGTCATATCGCTGGTACGAACTTTCAATAGGTAGTCGAACGCGCCCGCAATCATGTGACACTCTTCAATCTCCGGCACACCTGCAACCGCCGAATTGAACGCTGCCAAAGCCTTCTCCCGGGAATCTGTGAGTTTCACCTCAACAAAGGCTACATGGTCCAACCCAAGCCGCACTGGATCAACCTGAGCTGCATAGCCCTGGATGACCCCTTGTTCCTCCAAACGCTTCAAACGCGCCATAACCGGCGTCTTGGAAAGCGACACCTTTCGCGCAAGTTCAGTCATAGATATCCGCGCATCTGAAGACATAATGTCGAGAATTTTTTGATCCGTTCTATCCAAGGAAATAGTCATTTTCGTCTGCCTATCTTCTCATTTTTGGTCCTATTGACGTCAGAATAGCCAAAATAGAAACATTTTGCCTATGAGATCTTTGCTAAACTAGTCGCATGACAAATGCACCGCTGACCCGTTTCACCACCTACCCTCCCGAAGACAGTGTCCTGTCCGAGGTCACCCACCTTGCCTCACTCAGCGAGATGGACCGCGCAGAAATATGCACGAAGGCCGCCGACCTTGTGCGCACCATCCGCACGACAGGCCGCCCGGGAATGATGGAAGTATTCCTCGCTGAATACGGCCTCTCCACCGACGAGGGCATTGCACTGATGTGTCTGGCCGAGGCCCTCCTTCGAGTCCCCGACCCCGAGACCATCGACGCCCTTATCGAAGATAAAATCGCCCCGTCCGATTGGGGTAAACATCTAGGCCACTCCTCATCCTCACTGGTCAATGCCTCAACCTGGGCATTGATGCTGACCGGGCGAGTGCTCGATGAAACGGGTCCCGGCGTTGCTGGTGCGATGCGCCAAGCGATCAAGCGTCTTGGCGAGCCTGTGATCCGCACTGCGGTTGGCCACGCGATGCGCGAAATGGGGCAGCAGTTCGTGCTTGGTGAAACGATGCAGTCCGCCATGTCCCGCGCCGCAGGAATGGAATCCAAAGGCTACACCTATTCCTACGACATGCTGGGTGAAGCCGCACGCACTGACGCGGATGCAATGCGCTACTTCGCAGCATACGAGTCAGCCATCCGCACAGCTGGTGAGCAGCAAACAGGCAGCGATATACGGTCCCGCCCCGGCGTGTCGGTGAAACTCTCTGCCCTGCACCCAAGATACGAGGTTTCCCAACGCGACCGCGTCCTCGCCGAACTCACGCCTCGCCTTGTGGACCTCGCTGTCATGGCAGCCAGCCTCAATATTGGCCTCAACATAGACGCTGAGGAATCCGACCGGCTTGAATTGTCGCTCGACGTGATCGAAGCGTCACTCGCCGACCCACGCCTCGCCAATTGGGACGGCTTTGGTATCGTTGTGCAAGCTTACGGATTGCGCGCCGCACCAGTGATCGACCACATCTACGATCTTGCTCACAAGTTCGACCGCAAACTCATGGTTCGTCTCGTCAAAGGCGCTTATTGGGACACCGAGATCAAGCGCGCACAAGTCCTCGGCTTAAACGCCTTTCCGGTATTCACCGCGAAAGAAGCCACCGACGTTTCCTACATCGGTTGTTCGCGTAAGCTTCTCAGCATGACCGATCGAATTTATCCGCAGTTCGCCACGCACAACGCCCACACGGTGCAAGCCATTCTGCACATGAGCAACGACACTGAACTCTTTGAATTTCAACGCCTTCATGGCATGGGCGAACCCCTCCACGAGGCTGTTCGAATCAAGTACAACACACACTGCCGCATCTATGCTCCTGTTGGCGCCCACAAAGATTTGCTGGCGTATCTGGTGCGTCGCCTTTTAGAGAACGGTGCAAATTCCAGCTTCGTCAATCAGCTTGTTGACGAGGACGTGCCCCCCGAAGACGTCGCCTCCGATCCTTTCAAGACCGCATCGAACCGCCCTGAAATTCGCACCGGCGCCGCGCTGTATTACCCGAAGCGAAAGAACTCCCAAGGCTGGGATATCACGGACGGCCCGACGCTCGCTCGAATCGAAGAAACACGAGCGCCCTTCCGGAACCGTATATGGAACGCTGCGCCGCTCACGGCGAACGACCCGCCCAAAGGAACTCCTGAAGACATCCGCAACCCTGCCAATCCCGATGATGTGGTCGGTAAAGTCGTCAACGCAGATGCCGCAACAATCGAAGCAGCGCTCGCCGCCGCATCCACTTGGAACAAGAGTGCCGAAGTACGCTCTTCAATCCTGAACACAGCCGCCAATCTTTACGAGGAGAACGCCCCCGAGCTTTTCGCTCTCCTTGCCAGAGAGGCGGGGAAAACGCTTCTCGATTGTGTCGGGGAAGTCCGGGAAGCCGTTGATTTTCTGCGCTATTACGCAACCAAGGCAGATGATGCCGAGCCCATCGGCACCATCACTTGCATCAGCCCATGGAACTTCCCGCTCGCCATCTTCACGGGCCAGATTGCGGGGGCACTCGCCGCTGGTTGTGCAGTTATCGCCAAACCAGCCGATCAAACGCCGCTCATCGCGCATCGGGCCGTAGAACTTATGCTTGAGGCAGGTGTACCGTCGACCGCGCTGCAACTTCTACCCGGAAGCGGCGCAACAGTAGGGCGTGCGCTCACGTCCGACCCCCGCGTCGCTGGAGTTGCTTTCACCGGCTCAACGCCTACCGCTCAAACAATCCGCCGAGCGATGGCAGAAAACCTGTCGCCCGGTGCGCCCCTCGTTGCTGAAACCGGCGGAATCAACGCGATGATCATCGATTCCACTGCACTTCTAGAGCAAGCAATCCGAGATGTTGTAGCTTCCGCATTCCAATCTGCCGGACAGCGCTGCAGCGCGCTCAGATGCGTTTATGTTCAAGAAGACATAGCCCCCGCTTTCCGCGAAATGCTAACCGGAGCCATCGAAGCCCTCACCATCGGCGACCCTTGGGAAATAGCTACGGACATAGGCCCCCTGATCGACGAGGCCGCACGCAGCGGTATCACCGAGCACCTGAAAAGCCATAGCGCGACGCACCTAAAGAACGCCCCTGAAAATGGCACCTTCCTTGCACCAACTCTGATCGACATCGCTGGCATCACGGCCCTCAAACGCGAGGTGTTTGGCCCCGTTCTGCACATTGCCACCTTCAAAACTGATGACCTCGAGAAAGTTATTTCAGAAATAAATTCAACGGGGTACGGTCTTACTTTTGGCCTTCACACGCGCATCGACAGCCGTGTTCAGGACATTGTCGAGCGCATCGACGCAGGCAATATCTACGTCAACCGAAACCAGATAGGCGCGGTCGTCGGCACACAGCCATTTGGCGGTGAAGGTCTTTCCGGCACAGGACCAAAAGCAGGCGGACCTTCCTACGTGGCGCGCTTCACAAAAGACGGCGAACCGGGCGTCGCCCTCGCCCGAAACATGCCTGGACCCACCGGCGAGACAAACCGGCTCACACAGCTTCCGCGACCACCGTTCCTGTGCCTTGGACCGGGCCAGGAAACTGTGGATCGGCAACACAAAGCCGTCGAAGCGGCAGGTGGATCTGCCCTTGCAGCACCAAACATGACGCCTGAAGATCTCGCTCGGGCTAAAGCGATCGGCGGCGCGCTCTTTTGGGGTGATGAGACCCAGACGCGCGCCTATGAAACCGCCCTCGCCCAGCGCGATGGCGCGATATTGCCGCTGATCACAGGCATACCGCGAAGCTTTGAGGTTCGGCACGAACGCCACCTCTGCGTCGATACAACAGCATCGGGCGGCAACGCAGCCCTTCTGGCATCCGTTTCCGAGGCTTGACCTTTCCCGCCGAACCGGGTCCGGTCAAGCTATGTTCCCGTTTCGTGATCACAACCCGTCTCACCGCACCCCCTATGTCACCTGGGCGCTGATCGCTATCAACATACTGGTTTTCATCAGTTATTATTCTCTTTTCAGCAACGAACGAGCGCTGGCGAATTTCTTCTTCACCTATGGCTTGGTCCCCGCAGTGGCCGAGCCGACGACCTTCGTCACCTCTATGTTCCTTCACGGCGGCTTCATGCATTTGGCGGGCAACATGCTGTTTCTCTACGTCTTCGGCGACAACCTCGAAGACGCCATGGGTCACGTCAAATTCCTGACGTTCTACC
>JABDPD010000154.1 GCA_013042895.1 Boseongicola sp.
CGTTAAGACCATGCTTAGTGAAAAGGCAGGTAAATAACGATGTCAGATAGTGAGAAGCGCACACGAGTTGCTACCGGCAGGGTGGTTAGCAACAAGATGGACAAGACGATCACTGTGCTCGTTGAGCGCAGGGTGAAGCACCCGGTTTACGGCAAGTACATTACGCGATCTTCCAGGATCCATGCGCACGATGAAGACAACAAGTGCGGCATGGGAGATACCGTGACAGTCGCGGAGACCCGTCCAATTTCCAAGAGCAAGACCTGGAAGTTGTTGGAAGTAGTAGAAAGCGCAACGCAGGTTTAATTGCAGGCGCAGCAGCTAGAAACTGGCGGCTACGCCGCATGTTGGAGTGAGACATGATTCAGACACAGTCATATTTGGAAGTTGCCGACAACAGCGGTGCTCGCCGAGTGATGTGTATTAAGGTGCTGGGTGGTTCCAAGCGTCGCTATGCCCGCGTAGGTGATCTGATAAAGGTTACCGTCAAGGAGGCGATCCCTCGCGGCAAGGTCAAGAAAGGCCAGGTAATGACAGCGGTCGTTGTGCGTACCAAGAAGGGCGTACGCCGCCCTGATGGCTCGCTGATCAAGTTCGACGACAACGCGGCAGTATTGCTGAATGCGCAGGATGCGCCGATTGGTACCCGGATTTTTGGCCCCGTGACTCGTGAGTTGCGCGGCGAGAAGTTCATGAAGATTATTTCGCTGGCGCCTGAAGTCATCTAACTGGCGCGTCGGGGAGAGGAATAGCGATGTTGAAGATCAAGAGTAACGATGAAGTGGTTGTCCTGGCCGGTAAGGATAAGGGCAAGCGCGGGAAAGTGCGCCGCGTGCTGGATAACAATCGTCTGATTGTGTCCGGCGTCAATATGGTGAAGAAGCATACCAAGCCCAACCCACAGGCCAATGTCGCCGGCGGGATTGTAGAGCGCGAGGCGCCGATCCAGGTGTCAAACGTTGCCATTTTCAACCCGGTCACCAGCAAGGCTGATCGAGTGGGCTTCAAGGTTGACGGTGACAAAAAGGTGCGCATCTTCAAATCCAGTGGCGAGGTGATTGACTCTTAAGGCCATAGAGGCCGGGAGCTAGCAGGAAAACGACATGGCAACATTGAAAGACAAATTCAGGAACGAAATCGCGCCTCAGCTGAAAGAAGAGCTGGGTCTGAAAAACGTGATGGAAGTGCCCAAGATTACCAAGATCACACTTAACATGGGTGTGGGCGAAGCGCTGGGTGACAAGAAGGTGCTGGAAAATGCAGTCGCCGATATGGAGAAGATCGCAGGGCAGAAAGCGGTCGTTACCAAAGCGCGTAAATCCATCGCCGGGTTCAAGGTTCGTGACGGGTGGCCCATTGGCTGTAAGGTTACCCTGCGCTCTGATCGCATGTATGAATTCCTTGAGCGTTTGATCAGTATCGCGATTCCCCGAGTACGTGATTTTCGCGGTATCAGCCCGAAGTCGTTTGACGGCCGTGGCAACTTCGCGATGGGTGTGACCGAGCAGATCATTTTCCCCGAAATTGAGTATGACAAAGTAGACGCGCTGCGTGGTCTGGATATCACGATTACGACCACTGCTCGCACGGATGATGAGGGCCGCGCACTGCTGCGTGCTTTCAACTTCCCCCTGAAGGCTTGAGAGGCTTATTTCATGGCAAAGAAATCAATGATCGCGCGCGAGAAGAAGCGCACGAAGATGGTAGCCAAGTACGCCGAGAAGCGTGCTGCTATCAAGGCGGTACTGAACGATCAGAACGCAACCGATGAAGAGAAGTGGGACGCGCAGATAAAGCTGCAGAAGATGCCACGGGATGCGAGCCCGGTGCGTCAGCAGCGCCGCTGCCAGATAACAGGTCGTCCTCACGCGGTGTATCGCAAATTTGGCCTGTGTCGTAACAAACTGCGGGAAGCTGCGATGCGCGGTGATGTTCCTGGCCTGGTGAAATCGAGCTGGTAGTCGGTAAACCGACCCACGGAGAGTATTAGATTATGAGCATGCAAGATCCTTTGTCAGATATGTTGACTCGCATTCGTAATGCACAAATGGCTGGCAAGCCAAATGTAGACATGCCGGGCTCGAAGCTCAAGGCAGCTGTCGCCCAGGTATTGAAGGATGAAGGTTACATCTCTGAGTTCAGCGC
>JABDPD010000171.1 GCA_013042895.1 Boseongicola sp.
GAGCTGGATAGAGGGGTGGATGGGAACTAAATCAATTGCAGCAAGCTATTGATTTTATAAAATAATGTGACTTTTTTGGTGCGGGTGAAGGGACTCGAACCCCCACGCCTCGCGGCGCCAGAACCTAAATCTGGTGCGTCTACCAGTTCCGCCACACCCGCACTGCGCCGCTCTGTAACAAAGCAATCCGGCGCTGGCGAGAGGGAAAATGACCTTCCCCCCTCGCGCTCGGCGACAGATGTTCATATAAGGCGGCGACTATAGCTGGAGCCTGCCCATGTCTGCCGATCTATCCCCCATCGACATCGCCAAATTCGCCGCCGCCAAGCGCGCAAGTGGCTTCGTTGAAGACGGAATGCGAGTTGGCCTCGGAACGGGTTCAACCGCGGCCTGGCTCGTGAAATGCCTGGGCGAGCGCATCGAAAACGAAGGCCTGAACATCACAGCCGTTGCAACCTCCACACAAACCGCGAAGCAAGCCGAAGAGGTCGGCATCAAAGTCTCGTCACTCAACAAAGTGAAATGGCTCGACCTGACGATCGATGGAGCCGATGAATACGACGACGAATTAAACCTGATCAAAGGCGGCGGCGGCGCACTTTTGCAGGAAAAGATCGTCGCAACCGCCTCGGATCGCATGATTGTGATCGCGGACTCGACAAAGAAGGTGAGCACCCTCGGCGCCTTCCCCCTGCCCGTCGAGGTTCTGGGCTTTGGGATGCCAACGACGCAGCTTTTACTGGAAGAGATGCTGAACGGCCTTGATGTCATGGGAAACAAGGCCACGCCACGCATGTCAGGCGATGAGATGTTCGTCACCGATGAAGGCAATCACATTCTGGACTTGCACCTTGGACGCATCGGAAACGCGCGTCAGCTGGCGCTGATCCTCAATCAGGTGCCGGGTGTGGTTGAAAACGGGTTGTTCATTGATATCTGCGATGTGATCGTCACCGGCCACGGTGACGGCACCGTTGAAACCCGCGACATCAATTCCGGCGAGACCGATACGGCTCAGTTTCTGCCCGAACCCGTCGAAAACGTCTTCAGGGACGCAGGAGTATAAGAAGAATGAGCTATGACGTGGATCTGTTTGTCATCGGCGGTGGCTCGGGCGGAGTGCGCGCAGCGCGTACCGCGGCGGCAACCGGTGCAAAAGTAGCGTTGGCCGAAGACAGCCGGATGGGTGGCACCTGTGTGATCCGTGGATGTGTGCCGAAAAAGCTCATGGTTTTCGCAAGCGAGTTTCGCGAAGGCGCTGAATTAGCAAAGCAATACGGCTGGAGCGCCTCAGCGGGTGATTTCAACTGGAACGCGTTTCGCGGCAAACTGAACGGCGAGCTGGACCGACTGGAGCAGGTTTATCGCAATCTTCTGGGCGGCTCAGACGTCACCATCCACGATGCCCGTGCGACAATGAAAGACGCGCACACCGTCGCTCTCTCAAATGGCGAAACAGTTACGGCGGAAAACATCCTCGTTGCAACTGGCGGACGCCCTGTGCGACCGGATCAGCCCAACGCGCATCTCGGCATGGTGTCGGACGATATCTTCAACATGGAAACGCTCCCAAAATCGATCCTGATCATTGGCGGCGGCTATATCGCGTCGGAGTTTGCCTGTATTCTGAACGGCCTCGGCGTGGAAGTGACTCAGTATTATCGTGGCGCGCAGATCCTGCGCGGCTTTGACGACGAAGCTCGTGGCTTGGTGGCCGAGATGATGCAGGAAAAGGGTATTGACCTGCACCTGGGTACAAACATCGTTGAGATGCGTACCGCTGCGGATGCAGAAGACGGGTCCTCTCCGGTCGGAAGTCCGGTGCCGGAAGCTGGTGCCGACGCGGTTGGTAAACCCGTTTGGGTGAAAGCGACGAACGGTGAGGCGCGCGTCTTTGATGCGGTCATGTTCGCCACCGGACGTGCGCCAAACAGCCATGGGCTTGGCCTCGAAGACCTTGGCGTCAATATCAACCGGCGCGGCGCGATTGAGGTCGATGAATTCTCAAAGACAGCCGTCGACAATATCTATGCCATTGGCGACGTCACCGACCGAATCCAACTCACTCCAGTGGCGATCCGCGAAGGCATGGCCTTCACCGAAACCGTCTACAAAAACAACCCAACCAAGCCCGACCACGAACTTGTGGCCTCCGCGGTCTTTACCCAGCCCGAACTAGGCACAGTGGGCCTCACTGAAGAGCAAGCGCGCGAGATTGAGCCGATTGATGTCTACTGCACATCCTTCCGCCCCATG
>JABDPD010000177.1 GCA_013042895.1 Boseongicola sp.
CCCCAAGTTCTTCTTCGATCTCGGGGCGCAAACAGCGGCGATTGTTGTAATGAACCTCCATCCCGAAGGCCGCCGCGCGGCGCGCCACAGCCTGTCCGATCCGACCCATGCCAAGGATACCAAGACGCCGACCACCGACACGCCCTCCAAGGTACGCGGTTGGCGACCAGCCGTCCCACTGCCCCTTCTGCATCACTGCAAGTCCTTCCGGAATGCGCCGGGTGACGGCCAAAATCAGCGCCAAGGTCATATCGGCCGTGTCGTCCGTCAGAACACCCGGCGTGTTCGAGACATGAATGCCCCGCTGCCGTGCTGTGGCCACATCGATATTGTCGACCCCGGCCCCGAAATTCGCGATCAACTTCAGGCTTTCCCCAGCCTGTGCGAGCACACTCGCGTCAATGATATCGGTGATTGTCGGCACCAAAACATCCGCCGACTTCACAGCTGCAATGAGCTGTTCTCGCGTCATCGGCACGTCGTCCGACGACAGGGTAACATCAAAGAGTTCCGCCATGCGCGCCTCAACCACTTCCGGCAAGCGACGCGTCACAACAACTTTCAGGCGTTTGTCTGGCATTTTGATCTCTGACCTTCCATCAGCCGCTGCTTTTTGGCAAAGTGTCAATTAACGACCTGAGGCACAAGAGACGCTTATCAAGAGCGCGCCAAAAACAGGATGAGCAGTATGACGCGCGGACAGACACTTCTTCGGATGGCGGCAGGCCTTTGCCTAGCCCTTTTAACCGCTTTGTCGGCGTCAGCTGCCGAACGCGGTCCCGTCACAAACCTCCCGATGCCGCGTTTTGTGTCGCTGAAGGCCGAAGAAGGCAACGTCCGCCGAGGCCCGTCGTTGAGCCATCGCATCGACTGGGTCTTCACTCGTCGCAACATGCCACTAGAAGTTACTGCAGAATACGGCCACTGGCGCCGTGTGCGCGATCGCGACGGCGTTGGCGGTTGGGTGCATTATTCGCTGTTGTCCGGCGTGCGCCACGTGATCATCGAACAGGACATGACCCCTCTTCTCATCAAACCAGACCCGGAAAGTCCGGTAAACGCGATGGCAGAATCAGGTGTTATTGCGCGACTTGATTCTTGCGGTCTCGATTGGTGCCGCATCACCGCCGGAAGCTCCCGTGGATGGGTTGAAAAGCGCATGCTGTGGGGTATCCGCCCCGATGAGATTCGTGAATAGCGTTTATAAACAATGTGATATATCGCATTTGGCGAGGTGAAGAAAATTCTTGACCTCAAGTTCACTTGAGGTTCTAGCCTGTCCTTCGACATTAACGCACAAGGACCAATCCCATGAGCACCGCCCGACTAGAACACATCAACATGACCGTCTCTGACCCCCATGCAACCGCCGCATGGCTCGGCCGCGTGTTTGGCTGGAAAATTCGCTGGGAAGGTGCTGGTATGCAAACCGGTTACTCGGTCCACTGCGGCGATAGCGATACCTACGTCGCGCTCTTCACTTACCCGGAGACACCCGGCCCCAAAGACGAAAGCTACGTCACTTTGGGAGGCTTCAACCACTGGGCCGTCGTCGTCGACGATCTGGACGCCGTCGAGGAACGCGTCAAAGCGGAAGGGTTCCAACCCATAAACCACGCCAATTACGAACCCGGTCGTCGCTTCTATTTCCACGATGGAGACGGTATCGAAATTGAAGTTGTTCAATACGACTGACTTGACCTTTTCGATGGGCGGTGGCACGCGCCGCCCATGAGCGACAACCACCCCTCCGGCGCCCCTTGGCGCAACTTCTATGGCCGGTTCAAGGGCAAGGGCTTGCGTGATAGCCAAAAAGGCTATCTCGACGATCTTGCGCACCTGTCCCCCGGGGACATCGACTGGGATACAAATCCTGAGCGACACCACATCGACCTTGCGGCACTTTTCGGAGAGAAACCGGTCTGGCTTGAGATCGGCTTCGGCGGAGGCGAGCACATGGTCCATCAGGCGGCGCTCAACCGAGATGTGGGTATCATCGGTGCCGAGCCCTACATAAACGGTGTCGCGATGCTTCTCGGCAAGATCCGTAAGGCAAACGTCGATAACGTCCGCGTCCATCCCGGCGACGCACGTGATCTGTTCGACGTTCTGCCCGATGAAAGCATCTCCAAGGCCTTCCTGCTCTACCCTGATCCATGGCCCAAGAAGCGCCACCACCGCCGCCGCTTCGTCACGCCCGAACACCTCGAGCCATTGCACCGGGTGATGAAGCCCGGCGCGGAACTGAGGATTGCGACGGACATCGAAGACTATGTGCGTCAGGCAATGGAAGAGGTTCCGAGGGCCGGGTTTGCCTGGACCGCGGTGCGTGCTTCCGACTGGCGCACCCCATGGTCCGACTGGACCCGGACCCGCTACGAGGCGAAAGCCATTCGTGAGGACCGCACGCCCCATTACCTGACCTTCCTGCGCACCTGACTGAGTGCCCTTCGGTACATTCTTTCTCCTCGGGGCGGCGCCTTCTGGAGCCTCCCTCGGTTTTTTGGATATTTTTGCCAGAAAGAAGGAGTTTGGGCGGATGGACCCCTATGCCGGCATACGCTAACAGGTGCGGGTGATTTGAAGGAAGACTGCTCATGTCCGGCCACGGAACACCTGAACCATTGAGATCTCGCAAGGCTGCGGCCTTGACTGGGCAAGCGCGTGTGCCGGGTGACAAATCAATCAGCCACCGCTCGCTGATCCTTGGGGCGATGGCTGTCGGCGAAACCCGGATATCCGGACTTTTGGACGGCGAGGACGTTCTGCGCACCGCAGATGCGATGCGTGCGTTCGGAGCTGAAGTTACCGAGCATGGCCCCGGCGAGTGGTCAGTTCATGGTGTTGGTGTCGGCGGCTTTCGTGAGCCCGAGGACGTTATTGATTGCGGAAACGCAGGTACGGGCGTGCGGTTGATCATGGGCGCAATGGCGACCACTCCGATCACCGCGACTTTCACTGGTGATGCCTCATTGCGCTCGCGCCCGATGGGCCGCGTCACAGACCCCATTGCCCTGTTTGGCGCGCAGGCCTATGGCCGTGATGGTGGGCGCCTGCCGATGACCGTCATCGGTGCTGCGGACCCAATTCCGGTCCGGTATCACACACCAATGCCTTCGGCACAGGTCAAGTCGGCTGTGTTGCTAGCCGGTCTGAACGCGCCGGGCGAAACCGTGGTGATCGAGACAGAGCCAACCCGTGACCACAGTGAGCGGATGCTGCGAGGTTTCGGTGCCGAGTTGAGCGTCGACGACACGGACGAGGGCCGGGTCATCACGCTAAAGGGACATCCAGAACTGAAACCACAGACCATCGACGTGCCGCGCGATCCGTCTTCTGCAGCTTTTCCGGTCTGCGCAGCGCTTATTGTTGAAGGCTCGGACGTCCTGGTACCGAACATCGGCCTGAACCCCACGCGCGCCGGCCTTTTTGAGACTCTGCGCGATATGGGCGCGGACCTGACTTATGAGAACGTGCGCGAAGAAGGCGGCGAACCCGTCGCCGATCTGCGCGCGCGCTTTTCGCCCGACATGAAGGGCATCGACGTCCCGCCCGAACGCGCCGCCTCGATGATCGATGAATACCCGATCCTGTCCGTTGTCGCCTCGTTCGCAACCGGCACCACTTCGATGCACGGCGTCAAAGAGTTGCGCGTGAAGGAAAGCGACCGGATCGACGCCATGGCCCAAGGGCTGCGTGCGAACGGCGTAAGTGTTAACGAAGGTGAGGACTGGTGGGAGGTCGAAGGCCTTGGACCAAACGGTGTGCCCGGTGGCGCGACGGTAGAAGCGCGCCTCGACCACCGGATCGCAATGTCTTTCCTCTGTCTTGGAATGGCAGCGCGCGACCCCGTCACCGTGGATGACGCGGCAGCGGTGCGCACATCATTTCCGATCTTTGAGCCACTCATGACCGATCTCGGCGCCAGATTTGAGCGTGTGAACGGATGACCACCGGCGGCTGCAACTGTGGCGCCATCACCTACCGTGTCACCGGGCCTCTTCGTCCGGTTGTTGCGTGTCACTGCACACAATGCCGTAAAACAAGCGGTTTTCACGTCGCCGCGACCTCAGCGAAACGCGAGCACATCGAAATCACCGGATCACCAAAGTGGTACGTCTCTTCGCCAAGCGCGCGTCGGGGATTTTGTCCAACCTGCGGCTCCAACTTGTTTTGGGACGGAGCAGGCTCGAACATGTCGATCTTCGCCGGAACCCTGAATGCGCCGACAGGATTGACTGTGAAGGGCCATATCTACTGCGCGGACAAAGGCGACTATTACGACCTTCCAGAAAACATGCCACAGGCCCCACAAGACGATCCGAGTTTGACCACAAAAGTCCTCTGAGAGCATCCAACACGCGCTAGCGCTTTCCGGTGGAGCTAAAGCCAGACTTAAGTAGCGCTTGCAACGTTCATCCGTTCGAAAGCGTAGTTAAGACGCCCCAAGGTCCGCCAAAATCGGGCAATCCGGTCGGCCGTCCCCTGCACAGGTCTCTACCAAATGCGACAGCGTCGCCTCCATCGCCTTCAAGTCGGCAATCTTCGCCGCAATCTCATCGAGGTGCTTTGATGCAATCGCCTTAACCTCAGCACTTGCCCGCGTGTCGTCCTCATAGAGTGCCAAAAGTGCGCGGCAATCGCTGACCGAAAACCCAAGCGCCCGGGACCGCCCAAGAAATTTGAGCTTGTGCAAATCCGCCTCTGAAAACGCGCGATATCCATTGGCGTCCCGCCCCGGTCGGACCAGTTCAATGTCCTCATAATATCGGATCGTCTTAGGC
>JABDPD010000182.1 GCA_013042895.1 Boseongicola sp.
GAGCTGATCGTCGGCGCCGAGATGCCGACCTTCGCAGTACTGCTGACGATGATGCTGATCCTGCTGTTCATGGGCGCGTTCATGGACTGGGTGGGCATCGTTTTGCTCATCATTCCGGTGTTCCTGCCGATTGTACAGCGCCTTCCGATCGAGGAAATCGGACTAATCGGTGAGCTTCAGCCAAAGTACGTCGCAGTCTGGTTCGGTGTATTGTTCTGTATGAACATGCAAGTAAGTTTCCTGTCGCCGCCGTTCGGACCCGCCGCTTTCTATCTGAAGTCGGTTGCCCCACCACACATTTCGCTGACGGATATCTTCAAGGGCTTCTTACCGTTCATCTGTATCCAGTTGATCGCGCTTTCGGTGCTGCTGATCTGGCCGCCGATTGTTGAAGTCTTGCTGAAATAGGACTGGGACGGTGAATGTTAAGTGCGGCGGAAATCGAGAGCTTTCAGAGGCAAGGGTTTCTAGTAGTCGAGGATGTGCTGGAGTTTGCCTGCCTTGAGGCGATCCGGCAGGAATACTCGATACTTTTAGATCGTCTCTATGGCGATTGGCAGGCAGAGGGTCGGGTCGGGCCTCCTGTAAGGGATGATTTTTGGGGCAAGCTACTGACGGCATACGAGGCCGGTTGCGATTGGTTTCAACCTATGGATATCTCATTGCCCGGTGATGAGATTGCGCCAGATACGCCAATGCATTTCGGGCCGGCAGTATTCGATATGATTCGTGCGCCTCGGCTTTTGGACATTGTAGAGCAACTGATTGGTGGTGAGATCACCTCAAATCCGATCCAACACGTTCGCATTAAGCCACCCGCCCGAACCCTCACAGAAGGAGAGGCTCGTGCTCATATTACATCCACCGACTGGCATCAGGATCGCGCCGTCGCATTGGGTGAGGCTGATAGCACAGACATGGTGACATGTTGGTTGGCGATTACGGACGCGACGGTAGAAAACGGCTGCTTACAGGTTTTGCCGAAGGCTTCGGAACAAGACATGCTTCCTCACTGTCCTCAACGGCAGACGGCGATTGCGCCAGGGTACGTTGCAAAGGAAAACGCGGTGCCATTGCCGGTACCTGCGGGTGGAATGGTCATGTTTCATCCTTTGACGCCCCATGCGTCATTGGTGAACAAGACTGAAGGCTTTCGCTGGTCGTTTGATTTACGATTTCATGTGACCGGGCAGCCGTCAGGACGCGGTCACTTCCCAGAGTTTGTGGCACGTAGCAGATCGGCGCCCGAAACAGAGTTGGACAATTGGGAGGAATGGAAGAATATGTGGGAAAGTGCCCGCGCCCGGCTTGCGAAAAGGCCTCATATCGCCATTCACCGGTGGAAATCTGACAGTCCGGCCTGCGCATGAGTGCTTTTATCAAGCTCAATCCGGCAGATAATGTTGCGACAGCCATTCGCTCCATCGAGATCGGAATTGATGGCGCGAAGGAGGTTATTCCCCGCGGCCAGAAAATGGCTTTAGAGCCCATCTCAAAGGGTACTGAGGTTCGCAAGTACGCGACGCTGATTGGATATGCTGCCGATGACATCGCCGCTGGCGAGTTGGTGCATACGCATAATCTTGAGTATCGTAACGTCGATCGCGAGTATGAGTACTCAACTGATCTGCGAGACACCCCCTCCCCCGACAAAATTGATACCTTCATGGGGTATCGTCGCGAAAACGGGAAAGTAGGGACACGCAATTACATTGCGGTTTTGACTTCAGTTAACTGCTCAGCCACCGCGGCTCGTCGTATTGCCGAGTATTTTACACCTGAACGGCTGGCGGCCTATCCCAACATCGACGGAGTGTCGGCCTTTGTGCACGGCACAGGTTGCGGAATGGCGGACGCCGGCGACGGATTTGAAGCTCTCCAGCGCGTTATGTGGGGGTATGCGAGAAACCCAAACGTCGTAGGTGTTCTCATGGCCGGGCTTGGGTGCGAGACGATGCAAATCGACTGGCTCATGGAAGCCTTTGGGCTAACGCCAGGGCCTCTCTTTCAGGCCATGAACATTCAGGATGTAGGCGGGCTCACTCGCACCGTCGAAGCTGGCATTGCAAAGATTGAAGCGATGCTGCCACTTGCCAACGATGTAAAACGAGAGCCCTGCCCTGCGTCAGAGCTAATGGTCGCTCTTCAATGCGGCGGGTCGGATGCTTGGTCGGGAATAACGGCGAACCCTGCTCTGGGTCACGCTTGTGATCTGCTGGTGGCTCAGGGAGGGACCGGAGTCTTAGCCGAGACACCCGAGATTTATGGTGCCGAGCATTTGCTAACGGCGCGCGCGCGGACCCAAGCTGTTGGTGAGCAGCTGATAGAACGTATTCGCTGGTGGGAGGACTACACGGCTCGCAACAAGGGCGTGATGGACAATAACCCCTCACCGGGGAATAAGAAGGGCGGTCTCACGACGATCTTGGAGAAGTCACTCGGGGCATCGGCCAAAGGTGGCACGACGCCTTTGACGGGCGTCTACAAGTACGCCGAACAGGTGCGCGCTCGCGGCTTCACATTCATGGACAGTCCTGGCTACGATCCAGCCAGCGTGACCGGACAAATTGCGGGTGGGTGCAATCTTGTTTGCTTTACGACCGGCAGAGGCTCGGCCTTTGGCTCCAAACCGAGTCCGACAATCAAGGTTGCGACGAACACCCGGATGTACGAACGGATGACCGGTGACATGGACATCAACGCAGGTGATATTCTTGACGGAGACATCTCTGTCGAGGCCAAAGGGCGCGAGATTTATGAGACTTTTCTGCGTGTTGCGTCAGGGGAAGTCACCAAGTCGGAGGCTCAGGGCTTGGGTGACTATGAGTTCGTGCCTTGGCAGATCGGGGCAGTGATGTGAGCAATGTGACCCTTCGCCTTGGTTTGATAGGGGATCATATCGGGCGGTCCCGGTTCTCGGCGGCGATGGATTTGCTTTGCAAACAGCATGGACTAACACTGAACTTCACTCCGATAGACACCGGCGAGATGCCCGACTTCGACTTCGATGCCAAAGTCGATGAGCTCATTGCATCTGATTGGACGGGTGTAACGATAACCCATCCTTACAAAATTGCCGCCAGAACGCGTGCTGGTGATGGAATGATTGCCGAAGTCGCGCATTTGACTGCGTCGAATTTGCTTACGTTCCGACCGAAAACGAAAGGCTTCAATACGGACTATTCAGGGTTTGTCGGCGCATGGAAGGCAATGATGGGTGACGCACTTCCCGGCAAGGTCGCCGTGGCAGGCGCCGGCGGGGTGGCGGGTGCCATCGTGCCCGCGTTAGTCGTCCTGGGAGCATCAGATATTACGCTTTGGGACCCGGTCCCGGGAGCGGCGGAAAAAATGGCTGAGCTGGTTGGTGGGCCTGCGCGAGCAATCGGCATGGACGAAAGCGGAGATGCCACGCGCGATGCCGATGGCCTAGTG
>JABDPD010000126.1 GCA_013042895.1 Boseongicola sp.
CTGATACGCGGCCGCCGCCAAAAAAACGTCTGATGCTTTGCAGCTGATCTTGAACTCGTGAAAATCATTGTCTTCCAATATCTTGATATGGTCGAGACCACTTTCCACCATCGCCTCGGGGCAAGGCTCAGCATATTTGTCCAACAGGTGCTTTTCCAAGGACCCTGCGTTCACACCAATGCGGATTGAGCAGCCATGATCTTTTGCAGCCTTAATGACTTCCTTCACACGGCTCTCGTCACCAATATTTCCAGGATTAATCCGCAAACACGCTGCGCCAGCTTCGGCAGCTTCAATGGCGCGTTTATAGTGGAAATGAATGTCCGCAACGATAGGAACGGTGCTTTCCTTAACGATCTCTTTCAGAGCCGCCGTCGAAGCTGCGTCCGGTGTTGAGACCCGAACAATATCAACGCCCACATCCACCGCGCGCTGGATCTGCTCGATCGTCGCTTTGACGTCCGTCGTGTCGGTGTTCGTCATCGTCTGAACGGTAATTGGAGCGTCTCCACCGACGGGCACGTTGCCGACGTGAATCTGGCGGGACTTTCGGCGATAGATATTGCGCCACGGGCGCACATGGTTCAGCGACATTGGGCTGCCTTGCTATGAAATTCAGACATATTGATAGGCAAAGCACAGCGCGCTGGCAATCGCTTCGACCTCAGTTGGACGATGCGGCTTCCGCAACAGCGACAAACCGCGCCAGATCAGAATCGCCTTCAATGTCAGCGATTTGGTAGGTCTCAAGAATGGCATCCTGCGCCAATGAGACGTTCTTGATGACTTCGGGACCAACACCAGCGGGACCATAAGTCGCGCCATTCACCGCAAAGTACAAAGAACCGGCGTTGCCCGCACGCAGTGTCGCGGGCGCTTCGGTGGTCGGCAGTTCAAACTGCTCACCTGCGTCCAAGATTTTCTCAAAGATGACCGTTCCGTCCGCCCCTGTCACGCGCACCCAGGACGGGCGCACCGCAAACAAGGCCAGAGTTGGCGATGCGGTCTCAACTACCTGAACGGTGGGCACCAGATCATCTGACTCAAGTCCCGCAGCCAGATTTGCGGCGACATTCTCGATTTCACCTGGAACAGCAAACGGAAGGTTATCAGGTCTTGCAGGCTGGACCGATGCAAGAGGTTCATCGCGCGTTGGTGCGAAAACCCCAAAGGTGTTCGGATCGATCGAAGCAATTGGACCGTCGCGCGCGACCATCACTGGGACATCCAGCGCCTCCGGACGCGACAGTCGGTCCACGCTATCAGCGATAGGCACAATGCCGGCGGTGACGTCTGCGGACGACTCCTCAGCCTCGGAAGTCACAATCGCCTGAGACATAGGATCAAGCTCTGCCAGAACGGCAGGTGTTTGCTCAACAGGCGTAAACCGCACTTTCTGCACTTCCTGCAAAACCGACCAACCACCGTATCCGATGCCGGCGATCAGCACCATCAGCACCATGATCGACCCAATTGCGCGGGGCTCAATCCCTGCAAAAACCGCTTCGCCTTTCGGCATATAACTGACGCTGGGCTCAATAAATGGATCACGCAAATGCGCCGGCTTCTTTTCGCCTTTAACAGCCTTCGCTTTTGCCACAGGCTTTGACGTTCGACGCACAGAGGCATCTGCAGACATGCCGTGGGCTACTGCAAATTCACCTTCCTCGCAGAAGGTTTTAAAGGCCCACTCAGGATCGAGACCGAGATAGCGCGCATAAGACCGAACATAACCCGCAATAAATCCAGGCGTTTCAAAGGCCGAAGCGTCGGTGTTCTCAATTGCAGCGATGTAATTGGCTTTGATCTTCAGTTCGCGCTGGACATCCAAAAGCGACTTTCCAAGCGTCGCGCGTTCACCGCGCATGATGTCGCCGAGCAATAGCTCGAAGTCGTCGAAACCTTTCAGTTTCGCCGAACCCTCGTCCTGTGACGTCTCAGGACGCCTGCTCATGCTCTCTGCCCCATTTAATCTCACCGCTGTCCCCAACCCGCAACCGGCAGAATCGGTTACGAGGATAATGGTCGAAGGTTAACACAGCCCTCGCATGTGGTCACTTGGGGATAAGTCTTAGGCGGAGAGTTCGGCGCGATTGAGCGCACAATGCGACCAAAGTTCGTCCATCGCGCTGACCAATGCATCCATTTCACGCGGTCCGTGAACCGGTGAAGGGGTGAATCTGAGCCGCTCCGTTCCGCGAGGCACGGTCGGGAAATTGATTGGTTGAACGTAGATCCCGAACTGGTCCAGCAGCATGTCGCTGAGGATCTTAGTGTGGACCGGATCGCCGACGATCACCGGAACGATGTGGCTCCCATGATCAATGATTGGAAGGCCCATTCCCTTCAGACGCAATTTCAGTATCGCCGCTTGCGTCTGGTGTTGCTCACGCCGTGTTGAATCTGATTTCAGGATCCGAATGCTCGTCGCAGCACCTGCGGCGACGGCTGGCGGCAGGGACGTTGTAAAGATGAAGCCCGGTGCATAAGACCTTACTGCATCACACATTTTTTCGCTTGCCGCGATGTAGCCGCCATGGACACCATATGCCTTGCCCAGCGTGCCATTGATGATGTCAACACGGTGCATCAGCCCATCGCGTTCAGCCACCCCAGCCCCGCGCGGGCCGTACATTCCAACTGCGTGAACCTCATCGAGATAAGTCAGAGCATTGAACTCATCTGCAAGGTCGCAGAGCGCTTCAATCGGACCGAAATCACCATCCATCGAATAGATCGACTCGAATGCGATAAGCTTAGGAGCGGCCGGGTCATCAGCTTCAAGCAAGGCACGCAGGTGCGCCACATCGTTGTGCTTGAAAATGCGCTTCTCGCCACCGTTGCGTCGAATGCCTTCGATCATCGAAGCATGGTTCAACTCATCTGAATAAATGATCAGCCCCGGGAACAGTTTCGGGAGTGTGGATAACGTAGCGTCATTGGCGATGTATGCCGACGTAAACAGCAACGCCGATTCCTTGGCGTGTAGGTCGGAAATCTCCGCTTCAAGGGCTTTGTGATAGACGGTTGTGCCAGAGATATTGCGCGTTCCACCCGAGCCAGCCCCAGTCGCGTCAAGAGCATCATGCATTGCGGCAAGCACGTCCGGATGCTGGCCCATTCCGAGATAATCGTTGCCACACCAGACAGTTACAGGTTGCTCACTACCATCTTGGCGAACACGGGTTGCATGCGGAAACTGCCCACGCGTACGCTCAATGTCGATGAAAGTCCGGTAGCGGCCTTCCTCGTGCAGCTTGTTCAACGCCGCGTCTAACTGGTGGTCATAGTTCACGTCTACCGTCTCCATCGTTGGAACTGTTCTAAGTTACCCTTCAATCTGAGAGCAAGGAACAAATTGCCGCGATGACATAGATCAATCTTTAACGATTATGCTGCAATCGTTGGTACCCTTTGTGTCCTGTGTGCAGGCTCTCATGGCCCCGTTCAACGATGGTGCCAGCGCCCAAGCACCTGTCGTCTCCGAGATTGCGAAATGTTTGCTGCCCGTTGCTGGAACGTAAACGTCGAAGAACCCGCGCGTTGCATCGAGAGATAGGCTGATCGCGCGCTTTTGGTAGCCCGGTGGCAATATGCGCGCTGCAAGCCGACAGGCTCCTGAAGATGCACGTTTGGCAGCGGAACACGCAGCGAGAGCCGCCCGATCTGCCGCGTCTACCGTATGAAAGTTGAATGCTCCCTGAAGCGCCTCGCTGATCAAACCTTCGTCAGGGGCGTAGGCCAAGGCTCCATAGAACTTGGCCTTGGTCCCGGTCTGCTGTTCAATCAGAGGAATGAGCGCCTTGATCGTGGCGCGCTCTTTCTCGGACAGGGACTGTGAAAGCTGCAATCCAATGCCGGTCGTGTTGAACAACTCCGCCTCGGCAACTGCACTGGATACGGGCTCAGCCTCGCTCGCGCCAACCACAACAGCCAAGCTCACCAATACCGCAAAAATCAACCGCATCACACACTCCACTGTTTCTCCTTATGAGCATAATACCTTGCACGCCAGCAGACCAGACTGGACGCCACCCGCTGGACTGATAACGTCGCGCCAAACCTCAATACCGGAGACCCATCCCATGAGCCTCGACGCCATCCTCGCTCGCATCGACGACGATCTTCCAAACGCGCTGGAGCGTCTGATGACCCTTCTGCGTATTCCCTCCATCTCAACCGATCCGGCCTATAAGAAAGACTGTCTCACAGCAGCCGAATGGGTTGTGGCGGATCTCGCTTCTATTGGTGTGGATGCGGAAGTGCGCCCGACGCCAGGACATCCAATGGTTGTTGGCCACGTTGGCGAAGGCTCCCCGCACCTACTCTTTTACGGCCATTATGACGTGCAACCCGTTGACCCTCTGGATTTGTGGAACCGGGGTCCCTTCGATCCGGCCATCGAAGATACACCGAATGGCAAGGTGATCCGCGGACGCGGCGCTAACGACGACAAAGGCCAGTTCATGACGTTCGTTGAAGCCTGCCGGGCATGGAAAGCGGTGACAGGCACATGGCCCTGCAAGGTCACTTTCTTTTTCGAAGGAGAGGAAGAATGCGGCTCGCCGTCGCTGGTGCCCTTCCTAGAAGCCAATGCCGAGGAACTCTCTAAACCAGATATCGCTTTGATCAGTGACACCAGCCTATTTGATCGTGACACGCCCGGAATCACGACGATGCTGCGCGGCCTTTTGGGCGAAGAACTGATCATCACTGGCCCGGACAGAGACCTCCACTCAGGTGCCTACGGTGGCGCGGCAATGAACCCAGCCCGTGTCCTCGCAAAAATTATCGCAAGTTTGCACGACGACGCGGGCCGCATTACTGTCCCCAACTTTTATGACGGCGTACCTGAGATC
>JABDPD010000128.1 GCA_013042895.1 Boseongicola sp.
CATCTCAGACGCTGCTCCCGCTGCTGTTGTTCTGTTCCCCAGCGAAAACCTGATGTCGGACCTTCCGAGCGATACAGCCATCCTCACCATGAGCCGCGTAGCACTCACGGTCAAAAACGCACCCGACACAACCCGCGCCCTCTACGCCGCCGGTGCATGGCTGGTCCTCCCCGCCGGCTTGACCGGCTGTCTCCCGCTCACTGAAGCCCAAATAGCCAAACTATCCTAAGCGCCAAGGATCGCAAAAACGCCTCACGCCCCTTGGTCTTTTCGCAATCGTTCGCATATATACGCGGTCAGACACATCCGGGGACGATCATGCTTGAACTTAATCCAAACGCGTCAGCCGCGCCTGCGGGCGACTTGATCAAAGATAGTTCCGAAGCCACGTTCATGGCCGACGTGGTGGAAGCCAGTCAGAGCGTCCCTGTCATCGTCGATTTCTGGGCGCCCTGGTGCGGTCCGTGTCGGCAACTCACTCCGGCGATTGAAGCCGCTGTCACTGACGCGAACGGCGCGGTGAAACTGGTTAAAGTGAATGTGGACGAGAACCAGCAGATCGCGGGCCAACTTCGCGTGCAGTCGCTTCCGACGGTCTATGCTTTCTGGAAGGGTCAACCAATTGACGCATTCCAGGGTGCGTTGCCGCCTTCCGAGATCAAAGCGTTTATCGACAAAGTGATTGAGGCTTCAGGTGGCCAAGCCGGCGGGGGGCTCTCCGAAGCTCTGGAAACTGCTGAAGCGATGCTGGAAGAAGGCGCCGCAGCCGATGCAGCCTCAGTCTTCGCGGCAGTCCTTGGCGAGGATCCGCAAAACGCGGGGGCCTATGGAGGGTTGGCGCGCGCGCACATGGCCCTCGATCAGGTCGACGAAGCGGCGCAGGTCCTTCTTACCGTTCCTGAAGAGATTACGTCTGCTCCCGAAATCGAGGCTGCTCGCGCGCAACTCGAACTCGCTCGTCAGGCGGCGGATGCAGGACCGGTCGCCGACTTGCGCGCCGCAGTTGAAACAAACCCAAACGATATGCAGGCCCGCTTTGATCTTGCCCAGGCACTATACGCGGCGGGTGATGCAGAAGCCGCGGTTAACGAACTTCTGGAAATCTTCCGCCGTGACCGAGAGTGGAATGATGGCGCAGCGAAATCCCAACTCTTTACGATTTTTGATGCATTGAAGCCCAATGACCCTGTCGTTTTGAATGGCCGCCGCAAGTTATCGTCCATGATATTTGCCTGATCGGAAAAAGGGCTAGGTTAACCTGCATGTTTCCAAAGTCCGACCTACCAGACACCATCCCGGTTTTCCCGCTTCCCGGAGCGCTATTGCTGCCGCGTGCACGATTGCCTTTGCACATATTCGAGCCGCGTTATCTTGCGATGCTTGATGATGCACTAAAGACACCGGATCGCATGATCGGAATGATCCAGCCACGTGAAGGTGGCCCTGCAGGTAGTTCCTCGCTTCATGCAATTGGATGCGCGGGTCGTTTGACCTCGTTCACCGAAACTGATGACGGGCGATACATGATCACTCTGACTGGAGTTAGTCGTTACCGCGTTGTTAACGAAATCGAAGGTTTCACGCCGTATCGTCGGTGCGACATCAGCTGGGAAGGATTTGACCGCGATCTTGGCGCCGCGGAACGTGACCCTGATTTTGACCGGGACAAGTTTTTTCGGCCCTTAATCGCTATTTTGAAGCAGAAGGTCTGCAAACAGATTGGGAGTCCCTGAAAGAAGCGGAAGACGAACTATTGATTAATTCGCTTTCAATGCTCTGCCCTTTTGAACCAGAAGACAAACAGGCGCTGCTTGAAGCCCCTTCGCTTTTGACGCGCCGGGAAACGCTGATGACATTGATTGAATTCGCGATGCGTGGTGGCGGTGCCGAGGATGCCTTGCAATGAACGACGCGAAGTTTGACCGCAGAATGCTCGAAGTGCTGGTTTGCCCCCAAACACGTGCGCAGCTCACATATGATGCAAGCACACAGGAGCTTGTCTGCAAGGCCGCGCATCTCGCCTATCCAATCCGCAACGGTATTCCGATCATGCTAGTCGACGAGGCCCGCAAGCTCGACTAAAGCGGTTGCCCTTTGGCCAGTTTTGGAAGATCCCCAGTTAAACCAGCCGCCTCGCGAATGAGGCCTCGCCGCAATCCCGGCAAGGCGTTCGCTGCGCCAAGTCCAAGGTCTCGGAGTGCTCTGAGAAAACTATTATCGTTTGAAAACAGCCTGTTAAATCCATCTGTCGCCAAGGCGAGTGTCGCTGTATCAAACCTCCGCCACTGGCGATAGCGAGCCAAAACATCGTCCCGTCCGATGTCTTCCCCTCGTCTGATGGCATCTGCCAATACCTCAGCCAAAGCCGCGACATCCTTCAGGCCTGCGTTCAGGCCTTGCCCGGCGATTGGGTGCACAGCATGCGCCGCATCTCCCACCAACGCCACACGTGGCCCAACAAAACTTTGTGCTAGCGACAGGCCTAGAGGATAACGAAAGCGTTTCCCGGCAAGTGAGATATCGCCAAGAAAATCTCCGAACCGTGGGCGCAAAATGTCAAGATAGTCATCATCGCCAAGCGACTGGATTTCTTCGCCGCGCTCGGTGCTCTCGGTCCAGACAATCGACGCACGGTTTCCCGTCAAAGGCAGGATCGCCAGTGGGCCTGATGGCATGAAAAACTGATGTGCCGTTCCATCGTGCGGAAGTTCGTGTTCGATCGCACAGACCAGAGCGGTCTGCCCATATTCCCACCCCGTGCGCTTGATACCAGCGCGGCTTGCAACGCTGCTAGACTTGCCATCGCAGCCAACGAGAAGCCGCGCTCGAAGCGCGGTGCCGTCATCCAGCATGACTGAAACGCCGTTGGCGTCAGGAGTTTGTTCAACGACTCGCATTTCGTTCAACTGCCGAATACCTGCCGTCTCTACAGCCGCCAAGAGAGCAGGACGCAAATTGCGGTCCTGCACCATGTAACCCATTGGTCCTTCTTCGATTTCTGCATGATCAAAAGCCAACATCAACGGTGAAGGGCCCTCGCCTGGCCGTCCGTCGGTCACTTTGATGTCGAGGATCGGCTGCGCATCTTTCGCGATATCCGACCAAACCCCAAGGGCCTTCAAGACGCGTTGCGAAGCAATCGACAAAGCATACCCGCGACCATCGAAATCGCGGTCGGCTCTGGTGTCCGGCGGAACAGGATCGACGATCGTCACATCAAATCCAACCGAGGCAAGCGCCAGGCCCAGCGAGGTGCCGTTCAAACCACCACCGGCAATCACGATATCTGTGTCAAATGTCATGATGCTTGATAGAGGCGATGGCGCGCCATTGTCCATGCGATGTCCTGCCGCTACGGTCGCGGAAACCGGCAAGGAGACCTTTGGAATGGATGAGTGGCTTTGGGCAAGTGCAGCCGACCTTGGGCGGGGCATTGAAGTGGGCAACATCGATCCGGTTGACCTGACTGAAACCTATCTGACTGCCATTTCAGCGCATGAGTTCACAGACCTCATCTATGCCCGAACAACGGAAGACCGCGCGCAAACAGAGGCAAAAGCGGCGTCCGAGCGAGCGAAACTTGGTCTGCGCAGGTCACCCTTGGATGGCGTCCCGATCTCTTGGAAGGATCTCTATGATACAGCCGGTGTCGGCACTGAAGCCGGTTCCCAACTATTGGCTGGCCGCGTGCCGGATCGTGATGCTTCCGTGATTCAAGCCGCAACCGATGCGGGCCTGATATGCCTCGGGAAAACGCATATGACCGAGCTTGCTTTCTCCGGCCTCGGCTTAAACCCTATGACGGCCTCGCCGCCTTGCGTGAACGACCTTGAAGCTGTGTCTGGAGGCTCATCCTCGGGTGCTGCCACATCGGTTGCCTTTGGTCTGGCAGCGGCTGGCATCGGCTCAGATACGGGAGGTTCTGTTCGCGCGCCCGCCGCCTGGAATGATCTCGTCGGCCTGAAAACCGCGCCCGGACGCTTGTCGCTCGATGGTGTGGTCCCGCTCTGCGCGCGCTTTGACACTGTTGGCCCGCTTTGCAGAACCGTTGAGGACGCTGCCTTGTTGCTGGCGGCAATGGAAGGGGGCAAGGCTGCGTCTCTGGACGGTGCTACGCTTGACGGCACGCGACTAGCGATCCTCAAAACCAGCGCCTTCGATAATCTCCGCGAGGGTCCCGGCTCCGCTTTCGACAGCTCGGTCCAAAACCTGAAAGCCGCCGGAGCCGTTGTTGAAGAGATCGAGTTGGCATGTGTATCCGAGGCGATGGCTCTTGCTGGTGTATTGTTTGCGCCGGAAGCCTACGGCACCTGGAAGACTGAGATCGAGGCGAACCCGGATGCGATGTATCCTTTGGTGCTCGCTAGATTTCGCGGCGGGGCCTCGATTTCGGCAGCCGACTATGTTGCCGCCTGGCAGCGCCTGGATCGATTGCGTGCCGCATATGCTAACGAAACCTCAGGCTATGACGCCGTGATCCTGCCTAGCGTACCCATCTTGCCCCCCAAGCAATCTGCGGTCACTGAGGACGATGATTTGTTTGTTTCCGAGAACTTGCTGACCCTCCAAAACACACGGATCGGCAATCTTATGGGGCTTGCGGGCCTGACGCTACCGACCGGCGTGCCTTCCTGCGGCATTCTTTTTCAGGGGCCTTCCGAGGAAAGATTGTTGCGGATTGGTGCCGCAGTCGAAGCTGCGCTGGCGTAAAAGACACATTTTGGCGTCTGCGCGCTCGGAATTCGCGTCTTCGCGGTGGACCGCTTGGCCTTTGATGGGCTAACTTACCGCAAAACGGGGCAAAAATGATCCCGGTATTGAGGCAGTTATGGTTTTTCCCGAGCGGTTTTCGAACCTACCGGAATATGCGTTTCCGCGCCTGCGGGCGTTATTAGACGGGCATTCGCCCGGCGGCGAAGTCCTGCATATGACCATCGGCGAACCCCGCCATGCCTTTCCCGATTTCGTATCAAACATCATCGCGGCCAATGCGTCTGGTTTTGGAAAGTACCCCCCGAACGAGGGTACGCTAGAGTTGCTGGACGCGATCAGTGGCTGGCTCTTGCGTCGCTTCGATGCGCGGATCCCGGCCGAGCAAATCCTTGCGCTGAATGGTACACGCGAAGGCCTTTACAACGCGATGATGGCGCTTTGCCCGGAAACAAAGAATGGCGGAAGACCCCTCGTTCTTATCCCGAACCCGTTCTATCAGGTCTATGCGGTCGCAACTCTCTCTGTTGGCGCTGAGCCGGTTTACCTGCCTTGTACTCAAGAGACCGGTTTCCTGCCGGATTTTGAGTCCCTTGAGGCGAACGTTCTAGACAGAGTTGCCGTTGCCTACATCTGCTCTCCCTCTAATCCACAAGGCGCTGTTGCCGATCGTGAATACTGGAGAAGGCTTCTAGCCTTGGCCGAGAAGCACGATTTCCGGGTTTTTGCGGATGAGTGCTACTCCGAAGTCTGGCGCAGTGAGGCTCCGGTCGGTGCATTGCAGATGGCTGCGGAAATGGGCACGGATCCTGAGCGTGTCGTTGTGTTTCACTCGCTCTCCAAACGTTCAAATCTACCGGGCCTTCGGTCAGGCTTTGTCGCATCTGGCCCCGAAAACGTCCGCAGAATGCGCCAGCTAAGGAATTATGCAGGCGCGCCGCTCCCGTTGCCGCTTCAAATGGCGGCAACTGCGGTTTGGCTTGATGAGGCCCACGTTGAGGCAAGTCGTGCGCGCTATCAGGCGAAATACAAGCTTGCAGACCAGGTTTTCAAAGGCATCGATGGATGTGCAGCACCGCAAGCCGGGTTTTTCCTTTGGTTGCCGGTCGACGACGGAGAAACCGCCACTGTGAAGATTTGGCGTGAAACAGGCGTTCGGGTTCTGCCCGGCGCTTATCTTTCGCGCGACGTGGTCGGGGAAAACCCCGGCGCGGGCTACATTCGAGTGGCCATGGTTTTGAATGAAGAAGAATTGCAGCGCGGCTTAGAGGCACTCCGCGACTGCATTTACAGGTAAGGAACAGGTAAGCATGGCGTTTCAGACTAGGCATCGCGATCCCCTTTTCGACAGTGACACTCAGGCAATAATTGAGCGCCGGGGAAAAGAGCTGGTTGGATTAACCATGATTGGTTTGGCATTTTTAGTGGCTCTGATGCTCGGCTCTTACTCGCCGGATGATCCAAACTGGTTGAATGCGACGGATGCGCCTGCGAGCAACATTCTTGGCCCAGTCGGGGCCGCAATTGCGTCGCCTCTCTATGTGATTGCAGGCTACGGAAGCTGGGCAATCGCTGCGATCTTTGGTGTTTGGGGCCTGCGATTCCTCTTCCATTATGGTGAAGAGCGCGCCATGTCGCGCCTGATTTTCGCGCCAATCGGCGTGGCATTGATCGCGATTTATGCTTCGACCCATCTTCCCGGAGCAAATTGGGTGCATTCGTTCGGTCTTGGCGGCTTGTTCGGAGACACGGTTCTAGGCGCGATTCTGGGTGTATTGCCGGTCAACCCGGGTGCTGGCCTCAAGGTCATGGCCTTGGTGCTTTTTGGTGGTGCGATCGCAATGAGCGCTTTTGTACTTGGCTTCTCGCGTGATGAACTTTGGGCTTATACGCGTTATCTGGTTGGAGGAATTATCCTGCTCTATGCAACCGCGATGACCGCCTTGGGTCGCGGGGCCGTTGGAGGCCTGCGCATGGCAGCAGACGCCCGCACACGCGCCGCCGAGCGCCGCGCAACCACCGAAGCACCGGCAGTGGTCGATCAGAGCGACGTAAGCCCCGCGGTTCTGCGCGCAACTCGCGCCTACCGGGAAGGCACA
>JABDPD010000193.1 GCA_013042895.1 Boseongicola sp.
GCCGTTCACGACAAATGTGCCGTTCGGCGTCATCAAGGGCATGTCGCCCATGAACACGTCTTGCTCTTTGATGTCTTTGACCGACTTCGCGCCCGTATCTTCATCAACATCAAACACGATGAGGCGCAGCGTCACTTTGAGTGGGGCGCTATAGGTCATGTCGCGTTGCTGACATTCCTCAACATCGTACTTCGGCTTTTCCAGTTCGTATTTTACGAACTCGAGAACCGCGGTCTCGTTGAAATCCTTGATCGGGAAAACCGACTGGAACACACCCATGATGCCTTCGCCGTCCATTGGCTCTGGCTGATCGCCACTGCCGAGGAAAAGGTCATAGGAGGATTTTTGAACCTCGATGAGGTTCGGCATCTCAAGAACTTCACGAATTTTACCGTAGTACTTGCGAAGACGTTTCTGGCCGAGATAGGTCGTTGCCATAGGATATGGATCTCCGTTTTAATCGGCGCTGACACGGTTTGGGCGTCCGCAGCAGTGCCAGATCGGGACAGTTTTCGTTTCCATACCAGAGAGACCTCCCAAAGATCCCTCGCCCGAAACGTCAACTGCCCTATCAAAGCGCACCATTCTTGGAACGCTATGATAGAGCAATATCAAAGACTTATGTGGTTTGTGACTGCGCGATCACCGAATCAAATTTCTGCCTGAGCGCACGAAATAGCAATGACACGCCAAGCTTTCAACCTCCCGAAGGGGGTTAAATGCACTTTCGAGCCAAGTTTTCTTACCGCAAATCCGCGCGTGTCGGATCTGCGCTTACTATCACCCTCTCCCGGATTGAGCCCAAACGGGAGCGGATTTTCAGTCTGCCCGGCAAATAATCACTTGGCAAGCCCGAGCCTAAAAGCCCGCGGCAGAGCGTGATGCGCGCGAACCACACCTGTGCACGCACGCCGCCCGGCTCACTGACCTATTGACCAATCTCAAATTTTCTTTGTACACATTTTGTATGCAAAAAAATGATTCCGCCAAGAACAAGAAATCACGCTGCGCCGAAGACCTTCGCAATCGTGTCCTGTCGCTGGACATAGCGCCCGGATCAGACCTCGACGAAACGACCCTTTCCGCGGAATACGGCATCTCGCGTACGCCACTGCGTGAAGTGCTTCACCGTCTTGCAGGCGACGGCTACGTCCGGCTGGAAGATAACCGCGGCGCGAAAGTCGTCTCAATGGATCTTTCCGTTATGCGCGTATTCTTCCAGACTGCCCCTCTCATCTATTGCTCGGTCGCAAGGCAGGCCGCAGAAAACAGAACGTCAGCCCAAATTGCTGAGCTCAAACAAATCCAATCACGCTTTGTAGAAGCGAACCGCGACGGCCCTATCGAACGCATCGCGCTTCTGAACCACCGTTTTCACGAACAGATCGGAGAGATGGCCCACAACCCATACCTCTTCGCCAGCCTCAAACGCATGTTGGTCGACCACACCCGGCTCAGCCAGACCTTCTTCGACCCGCAAACACCGGCGGACGAAAGACGCATCGCGCAATCCATCGAACAACACGATGCGATGATCTCGGCCATTGAAGCTCAGGAAACCGCGCTCGCAACCGATCTGACGCTACAACACTGGGATCTCTCTCGCGATCAGATCGAAAGATACGTCCGCCCCGACCCGCTCCCACTTGACGTCATTTCCATGAAAGACCGCAGCCATGCGATTTGAAGGCATCTACACTCCGATCGTCACGCCCTATCACGACGACTTCTCTCTGAACGAGGGGGCGCTGAGCCAAACTGTCGAACATCTGATCGCATCTGGCGTGCACGGCATCATCGTCGCAGGCTCCACCGGCGAATACTACGCGCAGACCGAGGCCGAGCGCATCGAGTTGATGACCCTCTGCGCCAGACTGATCAAAGGCCGCGTCCCCATGACCGTTGGAACTGGGGCCATCCGCACCGAAGACAGCATCCGCTATGCCGAGGCTGCGAAAGCCGCAGGCGCCGATGCCCTTCTCGTGGCCACCCCGCCTTACGCTTACCCGACAGGCCGGGAAATCGCGCTGCATGCGCTGGCCATCGACCGCGCCGCAAACCTGCCGATCATGCTCTATAACTACCCTGGCCGAATGTCCGTCAACATGGATGAAGAGACCCTCGACCGACTGGGACGTTCTCCAAATTTCTGCGCCATCAAGGAAAGCTCGGGCGACATCAATCGCGTGCATATGCTCGCACGCGATTACCCTCATATCGGCCTCTCTTGCGGCATGGACGATCAGGCCTTGGAATTCTTCGCGTGGGGCGCGCGCTCGTGGGTTTGCGCCGGCTCAAACTTCGCGCCCGAGGCCCATCTGGCCCTCTACAATGCCTGCGCCATAGAAGGCGACTTCACCAAAGGGCGTGCCATCATGTCCGCGATGCTCCCTTTGATGAGCGTGCTCGAACAAGGCGGCAAATTCGTCCAATGCATCAAATACGGCCTCACGTTGCGCGGCATCGACGCAGGCCCGCCCCGCAAGCCGCTGCAACCATTAAACAAGGACGATAAACGCCAGCTTGCCGAGGTCATCCGTACAATGAACACAACAATCTCAAGCATCACCGGAGAGGCAATATGACCGATCTTCTGACACGCGCCGAATATCAAGCGATTGCCCAAGACCTCGACTTGCCACGCACTGCTTTCATCGACGGAAAGTACCGTGCAGGCGCCGGCCCTGTCTTCGCGACCACAAACCCCGCGACTGGCGAAAAACTGGCCGACATCTCGGGTTGCAACGTCGAAGACGTGGACTTCGCCGTCTCAAAGGCGCGCGAAGCTTTTGATCAGGGTCACTGGTCCAAACTCCACCCATCCAAGCGCAAAGATGTCCTGATTCGCCTCTGCAAGCTGATCACTCGCAACCGTCGTGAACTGGCCGTGATGGAAAGCATCGACAGCGGCAAACCGATCCTCGATTGTGAGACAATCGACATCCCCGAAACCATCCACTGCATCAAATGGCACGCCGAAGCCATCGACAAAATCTACGATCAAACAAGCCCAACCGGCGACGACGCGATCTCAATCATCGTGCGCGAACCCGTCGGCGTCGTCGGCGCCATCCTGCCTTGGAACTTTCCCTTGATGATGCTCGCATGGAAAATCGGCCCTGCCCTCGCCGCAGGCTGCTCTGTCATTGTGAAGCCCGCCGAGCAAACCTCACTCACGGCCCTGCGCGTCGCCGAACTCGCACATGAGGCAGGCGTCCCGCGTGGTGTCCTGCAAGTGCTCCCGGGAGACGGTCCGACTGTTGGTGAACCATTGGGACGCCACATGGACGTCGATATGGTCAGCTTCACCGGCTCCACCGAAACGGGTCGCCACTTCCTGCGATATGCAGCTGACAGCAACCTCAAGAAAGTCGTGCTTGAATGCGGCGGCAAGAACCCTGCCGTTGTCTTTGACAATGCTGAAAACCTCGACCACGTCGCCGAACAGGTGGTTAACGCCGCCTTTTGGAACGCAGGCCAAAACTGCTCTGCAGCCTCTCGCCTGATCGTCCACAAAGACGTCAAAACTCCACTTCTCGAGCGCATCGCGGCTCGCCTGCGTGACTGGAAAACCGGCGACCCGCTCGATCCCGGAAATCACATTGGGGCGCTCATCGACGCCAACCACTGTGCCAAGGTGCGCAGATTTCTCGACAAGAATGACGCAGGCGACGGCCCTTTCGTGACCCCAACGATATACCACGTTAACAAAGACGATCCCCGCGCTAAGGACGAAATCTTCGGACCCGTACTTTCGGTTATCGAGGTCGCCACCAATGACGAAGCCATCGAGATCGCGAACCAAACAGACTACGGCCTTGCCGCCTCTGTCTTCACCGCTAACACCCGACAAGCCATCCGAGCTGCCCGCGATATTCGCGCAGGCACCGTCACGGTCAATTGCTACGGTGAAGGCGACATCGCGACGCCCTTCGGGGGCTTCAAACAATCCGGTTTCGGCGGTCGCGACAACGGCATTCACGCTCATGACCAATTCACGGAACTGAAAACCATCTGGATAGACCTCACCGATCCCTCCGAAGGAGACAATGTCGGATGAGCGTCAATGCCGTAGGAACCACCCGCCGAGGCCGCGGAGCGCGAAAAGCTCAGCGCCAAAAGCGCGATATCACAATGCTCCCTGCTCTGAAGCGCGGGATCCCCTTGATGGAGCCTATGGAGCAATCTCGCGTTGAGCAGATTGACGCGGCTTCAATGGACATCCTAGAAGACGTCGGCGTCGTATTTCGCGATCCTATTGCGCTGGAAGACTGGAAAGAAGCCGGTGCGGACGTGCGCGGCGAGACCGTTCACCTTGATCGAGGGCTGGTCCGACAGCTGATCAAGTCTATCCCCTCGACCTTCACTTACCACGCCCGCAATCCCGCCAATAACCTCCGCTTCGGCGATGATTACTCGATATTCGTTCCTATGACCGGAGCGCCGTACCTGCGTGATCTCGATGACGTGCGACGCAATCCCACAATGGAAGACCTCTCGAATTTCCACAAACTCAGCCACATGCTCCCCGCGATGCACTCCTCGGCGCACCATATTGTCGAACCCTACGACCACCCGATCAGCCAGCGCCACCTGCGCATCACCTATTCGTCGATGAAATACTCGGACAAAACCTTCATGGGCATGACCACCAGCCCAAAGAACGCCGAAGACGTGCTCGAAATGTGCGCCATCCTCTTCGGCAAGGACTTCATGATGTCCCACCCCGTCGTGACGGGTAACTGCAACGGCAATTCGCCTCTTGTCTGGGACGAAACCATGCTTGGTGCGATGCGGGCGTTTGCACGCTACAACCAACCGGTCCTCTGCTCACCCTTCGTCCTTGGCGGTGCGAACACCCCCGCGGGCGTAGCCCCCACAGTCGCCCAACTGAATGCCGAAGCCTTGAGTGCGCTCGCCTACACTCAAGTCGTCCAGAAAGGCACGCCTGCGATCTACGGCCACTACCTTGCCACCGTCTCGATGAAGTCCGGAGCCCCGATGGCAGGCACTCCCGAGATCAGCTTGATGAACATTATGATCGGGCAAATGGCGCGCTTTTATGACGTCCCGTGGCGCACATCGAACACCCTTGGAGGCGCGAAAACCTTCGACGCTCAGGCGGGCTATGAAAGCGCCAGCACTATGATGGCGGTCCTCATGTCCGGTGCAAACTACATTTGGCATTCCGCAGGTTGGAACGAGGCAGGGATGCACTGCTCGATGGCGAAGTTCGTCGTCGACGCCGAGCAATGCGCCATGGGATACCGAATGGCACAAGGCATCAACTGGGACGGCTTTGATCACGCCATCCAGGCCGTACGCGATGTCGGACCTGGCGGCCACTATCTCGGTCACCCCCACACGCTTGAGAACTTCCAGCAAGCCTTCTTCATGCCAGAGATGTTCGACAACAACTCCATCGAACAATGGCAAGCGGACGGCTCAGTCGAGATCAACGAGCGCGCCCTCCAACGCGTCCGCGCCCTTCTGGACGAATACGAAGAGCCCAAACTCGACACCGCGAAGAACGACGAACTCCTTGACTATATCGCGCGACGCGAGCGGGAAATCCCCGCCGCCGACGCCCTCAATCAGGAACTCTGAAATGGCCTCGATAACCGTCAAGAAACTCCCA
>JABDPD010000198.1 GCA_013042895.1 Boseongicola sp.
GATTGGTTCCTCAGGTTTCGGCGATGGGCTTCCCTGTCACTAAAGACAATTTTGGCGTCACGACATCGAACGGATGCGCAATGTATGAGTTAGTGCGAGAAGGCGCAGGGATCGCGTTTCTGCCTACCATCCTGGCAGAGGGTCGCCTTGGGCTGGAGCGCATTTTACCGGATGCACCCTCCTTCAACATGGAGACATGGCTGGTCACACATCGTGAAATCCAAACCAGCCGTCGCATAAGACTGACTTTCGATCATCTCGCCGAAGAACTTGCCAAGGACCGTTGGGCAAGCCTTATTACTCGCTCTTAGTGAATCTGATTTTACAAAGCACCCGGACGCTGCGTCAGGGAGTAAAGCTGAGATTCATGCAACGCGCAGCATCTGTCACTCTGGGCTGATTTTGTTGAAAAACTCTTTCTTGATCGACGCCTAATTGGCTGATTCACTTCCGTCATTGAGCGGGAGGATTTGCGATGATGGGGCCAAGGCAGGAAGCGCAGGCGGCGTTATTCTACGAGTTCTCGCTGGAGGATCATGTTCCTCAAGATCATCTTCTGCGTTCGATTGATCGTCATCTCGATCTGAGCAGCATCCGGGGACATCTGGCAGATTTCTATAGCCACACTGGCCGTCCGTCGGTCGATCCGGAACTAATGATCCGCATGCTTCTCGTGGGATACTGTTTTGGCATCCGGTCCGAACGGCGCCTTTGTGAAGAGGTGCATCTGAACCTGGCGTATCGATGGTTCTGTCGTCTTGATCTTACCGACCGCATCCCAGACCATTCTACTTTCAGCAAAAACCGCCATGGTCGTTTCCGCGAAAGCGGTCTGCTGCGCCATGTGTTCGAGACGACAGTTGCGCGTTGCATGAAGGAAGGCTTGGTTGGCGGTCAGGGCTTCGCCGTCGATGCCAGTTTGATCAGCGCCGATGTTCAGAAGCAGAACTCGAGCAATCCCGAAGACTGGGCGGCCCGCGAGATTGATACGATTGATGCGCCCCGCGCGGTGCGTGAGTATCTCGACACTTTGGACGACGAAGCCTTCGGTGCGGCGACAACAGCAAAACCCAAGTTCACCGCCCATGCCGATCCGGCTAGCCAATGGACTGCCGCGCGCAAAGGGCCAGCATTCTTTGCCTATTCTGACAACTACCTGATCGACACCGATCACGGGATTATTGTTGACGTGGACGCCAGCCGGTCGAACAAGACCGCCGAGGTGGGTGCCATGCGCAAGATGCTCGACCGCACCGAAGAGCGCTTCGGTGTGAAGCCTGATTGGATCGCCGCTGACACCGCCTACGGGTCGTCCGACAATCTGGTTTGGCTAACGCTGAAGCGCCAAATCCTTCCCTTCATCCCGGTCTTCGACAAAGGCGAACGGACCGACGGAACCTTCTCGCGATCCGACTTCACGTGGGATGACGAGAACGACCGCTACATCTGCCCGGGCGGCAAGGAGATGCGGCACACGTGGCGGACGTATTCTGATCCAAAACGGAATGCGCCAGTCTGGAAATCCAGAAACTATCGTGCCCTGAAATCAGACTGCGCAGGATGCGAGTTGAAGGCAAAGTGCTGCCCCAACGCTGAAACGCGTTCGGTCCATCGCGATAAGTATGAGATCGTCAGAGACTTTGCCCGCCAATGCACAGGATCAGAGTTCAACCCGAAGGCTCAAGCGCGTCGGAAGAAGGTCGAGATGCTCTTCGCCCACCTCAAACGCATCCTCGGCCTGGGACGGCTACGATTACGAGGGCCGTGCGGCGTCCAGGACGAGTTCACCCTCGCAGCCACCGCCCAAAACCTCAGAAAACTAGCCAAGCTCAAGCCAATAATTTCCGCCACCGGATAAAACGGCGAGCGAGCCTTCAACGCCCAAAAGAAATCAAAGCAATAGCCCAGAAAAGCGGGCAATAACGGACGACTTTTTCAACGGAATCAGCCCACTTCGCCCGTCGCTCTCCTTTGCATCCAAGGTCGGCTTTTAGTCGCCAACTTTGTCACATATTGTATGAAACATTAGACTTTGGTGTTTGGAAGACAGCCCGGTACGCCGGTATTTTTTCTTAGGTTGAGTGCCATTCGAGAGGTTTATCATGCCAACGCCGCTTCCAACTGAAGAAGAAATAGCAGCTTGGGATATGGAGGCCTTCTTGCAATATGGCCGGGAAGGTTTGCGCTGTTTCTCAGACGATTGCGACGAACTCTTTCAGAGACGGAACCTTTTGATTACTTCGAGGTTTGGAGATCAGAGCCCGCTTCTACGAGAAGTGGTTATGCTCTCTCTGGCTGCAGAGGACATTGACACAGTTCGCGAAGTTAACGGT
>JABDPD010000199.1 GCA_013042895.1 Boseongicola sp.
AGTGTAGACCAGACGTGATCAGCGGTTTCCCAGATCAGCTTGGCGCCCTCCGCCGAGTTCTGCGGCAACGCGAACAGAGCCGAGGCGCGGCGCACGGCTTCGCGGTCGTCCAGCGCTTCGATGCGAAGCTTCAGTGCAGTGGCGACCTTGTCGCGAAAGCGCATTTCGCCCATATCGGTGGCGTCCATCGCAGCCACCATCGCCGCATCTCCGCGTCGGTGATAGGCAATCGCCAGGTCCATCGCGCCACGCGGACAGGCGGTTTCAGCGACGGCTTTTTGAATGCCGGTATCTGCAATGGCGGCGCGAAAGGCGGTATCGGACCACCCGTCAAACGGCACATGGGGCGGGATCGCGTCGAGAAGCTGATCGCGGATGGTGTCACTCATGTCTCGGTCCCTTTTGGGCTGTTCGTGATAGTGGACAAGTTAGGTCGGCTGTGCTAGAGCGCCACCTCCTGCAATTCTGCAACTTTAACCTAGAAAGGTGGTGACAACCACATGCAGGTCAGTGTTCGTGACAACAATGTCGATCAGGCGCTTCGCGCTCTGAAGAAAAAGCTCCAGCGTGAGGGCGTCTTCCGCGAAATGAAGCTTCGGCAACATTTCGAGAAGCCCTCCGAGAAAAAAGCGCGCGAGAAGGCTGAAGCCATCCGCCGTGCCCGCAAGCTCGCTCGTAAAAAAGCGCAGCGTGAGGGAATGCTCTGAGTTAGAGCTTTATCGCACTGGGTTGCCTTTCGGGGTGACCAACGACGACCCCCGCAGCCTAGCTTCGGGGGTTTGTTGTTTTTTGGGGATGCAGGCGCGCTTTCGAAACGGCAGGAATGGCTCGAAACGGACATGGAACACTCCGGACGGTCTCCCCATCCGAAGGTAAATTGAGCGCACTGCCCGCACAGCTGCCATCAGTACATCGTGATACTGCGTCAGATCCGGATCTGGAGTGCATTCTTAGTCGCTACACGATGGCAGCCACTCGTATGACGTATCCACGGGGCTCCCATGCGTCTGAAAACGCATTGCCTTCGCTGTATTCACCGGAGATCGCATCATTGCCGGCTCGGATGATCTGCGTTCTCCTCCGTCCCTAAGTCGCCGTAGCAAATTCCAAATTCTCGAATGCAGCTGGGTGGATTTGACATGCCTCAATTAACCAAAGTGTTTTTTGGCCCAAAAGGAATGATGGGTTGAGCCTAACGCTGCGGACCAGCGGAACGATTCTTGCGGTCTGTATTTTGACTCGGCCTTTATTTGGGGGGGGAAGTCAGTGAAAGCTAAACAGTATCTACAGATCGAAAAGGCGACTGACCTGAGCCGATCAGAGGTCGGTCGGCTCGGAACAGCAATTCTATTTGTTGTCGCGGTTATTATTTACACCGGCTCAACATTTGCACATGTCGACCAGCTTTTCCTGCTTATCGCGGCCGCGGTCATCGGCGCTTACATGGCGATGAATATCGGTGCAAACGACGTGGCTAACAATGTCGGTCCGGCGGTTGGGTCTTACGCGCTTACGCTGACTGGGGCGATTGTGATCGCTGCCATTTTCGAAGCGGCAGGCGCAATCATCGCGGGCGGAGATGTGGTGTCTACTGTGAAGAAGGGCATCATCGACCCTGCAGATGTGGCAGATCCGAATGTGTTCATCTGGGTGATGATGGGGGCGCTGATCGGCGCTGCACTATGGCTGAACGCAGCGACGTGGCTGGGGGCGCCGGTATCAACGACACACTCGATCGTTGGTGGCGTCATGGGAGCCGGAATCGCGGCGGCGGGCTGGGAAATTGTGAACTGGGCAGCGATGGCCAAGATCGCTTTGAGTTGGGTCGTCTCTCCGGTGACTGGTGGGATTATCGCGGCGGCCTTTTTGTACTTTCTGAAGAAAACCATATTTTTCAAGCCGGACCCAGTGGAATGCGCCCGCAAGGTTGTGCCCTTTATGATCGGCACTATGACTTGGGCTTTCACCACATATATCGCGCTCAAGGGAATCAAAAAGCTCGTCGAGATCGATTTTATCGTCGCATTGCTCCTTGGATTGGTTGCGGGGCTAGCTGTCATAGTGGTTGTCCGCCCAGTGATCAACAGGACCGCCCCTACCCTGGAAAACAGTCGGGCAGGCGTGAACAAACTGTTTACAGTCCCGCTGATCATTTCTGCGGCGCTGTTGAGTTTTGCGCATGGGGCCAATGACGTTGCCAATGCGGTTGGCCCATTAGCAGGTGTGGTCGATGCGCTAACCAATGCAGAGGGTGGCAGCTCTAAGGTAGCAATCCCATTGTGGGTGATGGTCATTGGAGCCTTGGGGATATCGGTAGGTCTCGCTTTGTTCGGCCCCAAGCTTATCCGGACCGTGGGATCCGAGATAACCGAGCTTGATCGTAGCCGAGCGTTCTGCATTGCGCTGGCCGCCGCTATCACCGTGATCATTGCAAGCCAATTGGGCATGCCAATCAGCTCGACACATGTGGCGCTTGGTGCAGTGTTCGGCGTGGGATTCTTGCGTGAGTTCCTCGAGACTCGGTTGGGCAAGGTGATTGAGGATGTCCTCAGTCAGCACCAGGGCGATCCTGATTTTGCATTGACTGAGCAAGTGCTGTTCACCTTTCAGAATGCGCCGCCCGAAGACAAGCAACGCATTCTGGACGAGCTAAAAAAGATGGGCCCCGAAGCGGTAATCAGCGCTGCGCAGCGAAAGGAACTGCAGAAGGCGCTAAAACGACAATTGGTACATCGGTCTTCGCTGTTCAAAATCGTATCAGCGTGGATCATAACCGTGCCGGTCTCGGGGT
>JABDPD010000200.1 GCA_013042895.1 Boseongicola sp.
GTGGCAAGTGTCATGATCGCATTTGGCAAATTCTTTTGAAAAACAGCGCCGTCTGCCGGATTACTGCGCAACACCTTTGCGGATCCGACTAAAAAGGACCAACACTGCGCAAAAAAGCACGAATAACTGGCACGTCGGTGCGCATCGACAAATGCACCAAGGTCTCGGTCATTGCGATATCAATCCCTTGGATCGCTACCCGCTCCAACCGATCATCATGCCCAAACTCAGCGTCGCTAACAAATCCCAGCCCAGCCCCAGACGCTACCACTTCGCGCATCGCCTCACGCCCATCCACCTCAATGACCGGTCGCAAAGTCACCTTTCGCTGTTTGGCAACGTCCTCAAGTATAAGCCTGGTGAAGGAGCCGTTCTCCCGAAAAACGAGGGGATAGTCAGGTAAGTCGCCAAAATTGATTGCGCGGGTTCCTTTCGGCAAAAACCCCTTGGCCGCGACAGCAATAATCGGAGACTGACCCAGACGATAACTCTGAAGATCAGGGCTTGAATCCAGGTTTCCTACGATACCAACTTCCGCTTCATAGTTGCGCAGCTTTGCCAAGATCGCCGCGGTGTTCCCGCTTTCGATCGTCACAAAAACCCTTGGATACTCCGAGCGAAACTGACGGAGCGCGTCTGTGATGTGTATTGCAGAATCCGCAACAATCCGCAGCTTGCCCTGCACCGCAGCCCGCGCGCGGCCAAGATAGTCACCAATCCCGTCTTCAAGTTCGAAGAACTGGTTTGTCATCCGAAACAAGCCCTCACCTGCCTCTGTGAGGCGCACTTGTCGGTGTTCACGGCGGAACAGCAAAGTGTCGTGTGCTTGCTCCAGTTTTCGCACTTGATCCGACAACGCAGGCTGGGTCTGATTGAGAGCCTCCGCCGCACGCGAAAACCCGCCATGCAAGGCTACATAGTGAAAGGCGCGAAGTTGGCTATAGCGCACGGCGCACTCCATAAAAAAACTTTATAGATCAATATAAAATGAAAATTTTACATATGCGTCAAGCAGGCGCATCTAAGCGGTGTCCGCAACAAGAGGCTTCCTGCATGCCTGCTCCCTTGCCGCCCCCGAAATTGGGTGAACCTTACCTGCTAACGCCCGGGCCGCTTACTACCTCTTTCGGCGTCAAGGAAGCTATGCTGAAGGATTGGGGGAGCTGGGACGACGATTTCCGCGCAATGACGCGAGAGATGCGCACCGAGATACTCAGACTTGTCGGCCCAGGCGCTGAGGCCTACGACTGCGTGCCAATTCAAGGGTCCGGCTCATATTGCGTCGAAGCGATGCTCGGAACCTTCGTGCCAAAAAACGGCAAAGTTCTGGTTCTTGCCAACGGTGCCTACGGCCTGCGTGCGGCACAGACCATGACCTACTTGAACCGCTCCCACACCCTGATCGACAAAGGCGATTATCTCCCCCCTCGCGGCGATGACGTCGCCCGCGCGCTTGCCGAAGATCCCGCCATCACCCATGTTCTGGCCATACACTGTGAAACAAGCTCCGGCATTTTGAACCCGATTGACGAGATCGCTGAGGCAACCCACGCTGCAGGCCGCAAACTTCTGATAGACAGCATGTCCGCCTTTGGCGGTGTGCCCATGGACCTGGCCACGCTGCGCTACACGGCAATGGTGTCCTCCGCCAATAAATGCATCGAAGGCGTACCTGGCTTCGGATTTGTGATAGCGCGCACCGGCGAGCTTGAAGCCGCAAAAGGCAACTGTCATTCGCTCAGCCTCGACGTAGAAGCGCAATGGTCAACAATGAACAAAACTGGCCAATGGCGCTTCACGCCGCCAACCCATGTCGTTGCGGCATTCCGTCAAGCCTTAAAGGCACACGCCGAGGAAGGCGGCGTCGAAGGTCGCGCCGCGCGCTATTCAAACAACCGTGATGCTCTAGTCACAGGAATGCGTGCACTTGGATTCGAAACCTTGCTCGAGGACCGTTGGCTCAGCCCAATCATCGTGACATTCTTTTGTCCCGCTGACCCGGCTTTTCAGTTTTCTCAGTTTTACGATCTGATGAAATCCAAGGGCTTCATCATCTATCCCGGCAAACTCACTGTTGTTGATAGCTTCCGCATCGGCTGTATCGGCCAGATGGACGCTCACGTCATGAACCATGTGGTGGAAGCCGCCCGCGACGCCTTATCTGACATGGGTGTGGTTAGCGCTGCACCCCCAACCATCGCTTTGAGCGAACGCAAGAAACTTGCTGCTTTATAAGGACCAAACGAACATGCCGATCACCAACGAGGTCGTCGCCAACGAGCGCACCTACGCAGTGCCGAAAACCTGCGCGATTGCAATTTGCTTAGACGGCTGCGAGCCACAGTACTTGGAAGTCGCCATCGCCGAAGGTCTGATGCCGACGCTAAAGCGCATTCGCGAAACCGGAACGGACCGACTGGCACATTCCGTAGTCCCGAGTTTCACCAACCCTAACAACATGTCCATTGCCACGGGACGCCCACCAGCAGTGCACGGAATTTGCGGCAACTTCCTCTTTGACCCCGACACCGGCGAAGAGGTGATGATGAATGACGTACGCTTCCTCCGCGCGCCAACCCTCTTCTCAAAATACTACGAAGCGGGCGCAAGGGTGGCCGTGGTCACAGCTAAAGACAAACTGCGCGCGCTCCTGGGTGCCGGTCTCAGCTTTGATGACGACCGCGCGATTGCTTTTTCTTCCGAACGCGCGGCCGAAACCACGAAAGCCGAACACGGC
>JABDPD010000202.1 GCA_013042895.1 Boseongicola sp.
CAAGGGCTTGATCAACCGGGATCGGCTGCATTCTATCAGCTCATCGCCGATATTCGAGATGACATTGGTTGCGCTGTTCTCATGGTTAGCCATGAACTGCACGTGGTTATGGCATCTTCGGATCGAGTCATTTGCCTCAACGGGCATATTTGTTGCGAGGGCCACCCTGCCCATGTCGCTAGCGCTCCAGAGTATCGCGCCTTGTTCGGAACCGGAACGGGCGGCGCGCTCGCCCTTTATCGGCATGAGCACGACCACAATCATGACCACAATCATCAAGAACACTCGCATGAGACGTCGGAATGATCCATTTCCTGGATGATTTTCTGATCCGCGCGACGCTTGCGAGCATCGCGGTCGCGTTGGCAGCGGCACCGTTGGGGTGTTTCGTCGTCTGGCGCCGAATGGCCTATTTCGGAGATGCGACTGCCCACGCGGCCATTCTTGGAGTTGCGCTTGCATTGGCTTTCAACTTGTCGATCTTTCTGGGTGTGCTAGCGATTTCGATTCTTATGGCAACGCTGGTGACACGATTGAGTGGACGCGGCTTTGCAATGGATACTCTACTGGGGGTTATGGCCCACGCGTCACTTGCAATCGGCCTTGTGGCCGTCTCATTCCTGAGCGGTGTGCGAGTTGATCTTATGGCCTTTTTGTTTGGCGATATACTGGCAGTGAGCACTTTCGATCTGGCCGTGATCTGGGGCGGAGCAATACTTGTCCTGGCGCTCGCTATTTGGAGATGGGACGCTCTGCTCACCGCCACTATGAGCCCCGAACTCGCGCGCGCAGGAGGCTTGGATCCGGACCGCGAGCAGTTAGTGCTATCGATAACACTCGCCATCGTTGTCGCGGTCGCGTTAAAAGTTGTGGGAGTGATCCTCATCACGGCTTTGCTCATCATTCCCGCCGCAGCCGCACGCCCATTGGCAAAGACACCCGAGGCAATGGCGTTCCTGGCCGCGGGCATCGCGGCGGTCTCGGCAGTAGGGGGCCTGCAAATGTCCCTTTGGGCGGATACGCCAGCCGGTCCCAGTATTGTCACGGTCGCGTTTTGCCTGTTCTTAATGTCCCTGATCACCGCTTCACTAAGGCGCGCGAGCCATTAGCAAGTGTTTCCCTGAGACCACGACGCAGCGCTGCATGCATCACTGTTGGTGACCTTTTTCTTCAAGACTGTTAATCCCTCATCAACCCTGTTGAGTATGATTAGCGATATGATTGTTGACGAAACCTCCCTTCCAGACGTCCTGCTTCTTGAGCCCGTTCGCCATGGCGATGCGCGAGGGTTCTTTTCCGAGAGTTGGAATAGCCGTCGCATGGCTGAAGCGGGATTCGAGATAGACTTTGTGCAGGACAACCACTCTATGTCCGAGGCTGCTGGCACACTTCGCGGACTACACTTTCAGGCGCCGCCACATGCGCAAGCGAAGCTGGTGCGGTGTGGCCGGGGGAGTCTTCTTGATGTCGCAGTGGACATTCGCAAAGGATCACCGACCTATGGGCAGTCCCATGCAGAGGTTCTAAGCTTTGAAAACGGCAAGCAGCTCTTTATACCCGTGGGTTTTCTCCATGGTTTTCTCACGCTCGAACCGATGACAGAGATCGTTTACAAATGCAGCGACTTCTACTGCGTAGAGGCCGACGGCGCGGTACGTTGGGACAGTTGCGGAATAGATTGGGGACTAAAAACCTTGCCAGTCTTGTCACACAAGGACGAGCAAGCGCCCCAGTTAGCGGACTTTGACAGCCCATTTGACTGGGAGCAGACATGAAATTTCTGGTTACAGGTGGGGCTGGATTCATAGGCTCAGCCGTTGTCCGCCAAGCTGTACGAGATGGGCATGAAGTCGTGAATGTCGACAAGCTCACTTACGCGGCCAACCTGGCGAATGTCGCTGCCGTTGACAACGCGCCAGGATACACGTTTGAGCAAACCGACATCTGCGATCGCTCGGCCTTAGACTCTGTATTCACAACCCATCGGCCGAACATCGTGATGCACCTTGCTGCCGAAAGCCACGTCGACAGGTCTATCGACGGGCCGGCGGCCTTTGTGGAGACAAACATCACCGGAACCTACAACCTCCTCGAAGCAGCGCGCGATTACTGGAACAATGCTGGACGCCCGAACGATTTTCGCTTTCACCATATCTCAACGGATGAGGTTTTCGGAAGTCTGGGCGATGAAGGGCAGTTTCGGGAGACGACGCCTTACGACCCTCGAAGCCCCTATTCTGCTTCAAAAGCTGCATCCGATCATTTGGTACGTGCGTGGCACGAAACATATGGCTTACCGGTGGTGCTCTCAAACTGCTCAAACAATTATGGCCCGTTCCATTTCCCTGAAAAGCTTGTTCCTGTCGTCATCCTGAACGCGATCCACGGCCAGCCAATCCCGATCTATGGGGACGGCAAGAATGTCCGGGACTGGTTGTTTGTCGAGGATCACGCAGATGCGTTACTAACTGTCGCCACCCAAGGTGTTGACGGACGTAGCTATAACATCGGTGGCGAAGCAGAAGTCTCAAACCTTGATCTGGTGCAGATGATTTGCGTCCTCCTCGACAAACGGCGTCCAGAACATGCCCCGCATGCGTCTTTGATCAAGTTTGTTGATGATCGTCCAGGACACGATCGGCGCTATGCAATTGACCCTACACGGATCCGCACCGAACTTCACTGGCGCCCTTCTGTGACTTTGGAAGAGGGCCTTTCGAGAACCGTTGATTGGTATCTTTCGAACGAGGATTGGTGGCGGCCACTATTGGATCGTAAGGGCGTCGGTAAACGTCTGGGGACGGCAGATTGAGGATCGCTCTTTTTGGCAAGACAGGGCAAGTCGCGACAGAGGTTCAACGACGCGCGCCTGAGTCTATTGCACTTGACGTCATCGGACGAGACCGCGCGGACTTCGCCCATCCGGACAAAATTGAAAGTATTGCAGGTCGGCTCGATGCCGATGTGATCATCAACGCTGTTGCCTACACCGCGGTTGATAAGGCCGAAGCTGAGGTAGAGGCGGCGACGGCGATCAACAATCTCGCTGTGGAGGCTTTGGCCAAAGGGGCTGCAACGCGCAGCATCCCGATTATCCACATCTCCACCGACTACGTATTTGACGGCACAGGCAAAAACGCACGTGCGCCCGACGCCCCTACAGGGCCCCTGAGCATCTACGGAGCCACCAAGCTCGCCGGAGAAAATGCCATTCGCGCTCAGGGCGCTATCCACGCCATCTTGAGAACCTCCTGGGTATTCAGCGCGCATGGATCCAACTTCGCAAAAACCATGTTGCGGCTTGGGGCAGAGCGCAAACATCTGTCGATTGTCGCAGATCAAGTTGGTGGGCCAACATCTGCCGCATCAATTGCGGATGCGGTGCTCACCATCGCCGAAGCACTTAATTCCGGCCATACAGGCGGTACTTACCATTTCAGTGGGACGCCAGATGCAAGCTGGGCCGACTTGGCCCGCGAAATATTTGCACAAGCGAAAATGAATGTATCCGTCGAGGACATTCTCACGATCAACTACCCCCCCCCGGCAAAACGCCCATTGAATTCAAGACTAGACTGCGAAAGCCTGACGCGAGATTTTGCCATCACGCGACCTGACTGGCGTGAAGACTTGAAGAAGGTTCTGAAGGAGCTTGGTGCTATATGACAAATCGCAAAGGCATAATACTGGCCGGCGGCTCGGGCACGCGGCTTTATCCGATCACAATCGGCGTCTCCAAACAGTTGCTGCCGGTCTACGACAAACCGATGATTTACTACCCTCTGAGTGTCCTGATGCTCG
>JABDPD010000213.1 GCA_013042895.1 Boseongicola sp.
GGTGGTCATCAGGCAAATTGGCGCAATCATTGCGGCCAGAAGATAAAACCGTTTTCGCTAGATTTCTCGCAAACGCAGTCATTGGTGCAGCTACAGCGAATGTCCCCTTCGTCCGCAGAGCAGACCAAGAAGCTGCGAGTTGCCGATGACTGGTTTGAGCCGATGCGGTTGTTCGAGAAACTTCAAACCCTTTTGGTGTCACACACAGTGAGGACGCGACGGTAAGATCCGCTCAGTTGTCCAAGTCTTGGCCCGTCACGAAGTTGTACGAGTCTCGGACCAGTCGGACCACAATATTCAACTCGGCTTGGGTTGTCGGAGTGAAAATCATCACAAAACCCTCCCACCCTTCACGTTGATCCGCCCAAGGGTGCGATACGGCCCAGCCGGCTGCAATTGCCGCACGTGCCATTTCCGGCTCAAGGGAGGCGTGCAGGGATCCGTCTGGATGAAGATGGGCAAATTCCCGGCCGCCGACAATGACCTCGGGATGGGCAAGGGGCAGATCATCTCCGAGTTGGAAGCCAATTGCTCCCGGCAAAGAAACGCGCGTGGGTCCCAGATTGACGCCGGGAAGATTATCAACAGCTTTCAACAGCGCCTTTGAAAGCTCAGGAACCGCATGAACGTCAATTTGAACATGCGGCACGCCGTCTGTGGTTTTCGGGGTTGGTGTTTCGCGCTTGGGCAGAGTTTCCGCCTCGGCCAGAGCAGGCAAAATCGCCGTCAACGACAGCATCACTAGCAATTGCCTAACTCGTTTAGATCGCATTTCGGCTGGCCTTTTTAGCTAAGTGGCACTTCACGATCGAATATCTAACCGGAATAAACTTTGTCATCCAGTCCATGGTCATAAGGACGTTCAGTCGGTCATCCTTCAATGCCTGCTTTGTCCGCAATTCAGACTTTCACTTGCCCCATGGCTGCGTGGACAGTAGATGCGCCAGGATCAAGACCATTGAGGCCACATATGAAATCCACAGTAACATGGACCGGAAACCGCTCGTTTGAGGGCAAGACCGAAGACGGCTTTTCGGTTGCTCTCGGCCAAAGCACCGAAACCTCGCCCAAGCCCGGGCCAAGCGCGATGGAGTTGATCCTGATCGGGACCGGCGGGTGTTCGATTTATGATGTTGTGTCGATCTTGGAGAAGGGGCGACAGGATGTTGAAGATGTCCGCGTGGAAATGAGTGCGGATCGAGCAGATGCGGTTCCCGCGGTCTTCACAAAGATTCACATGCATTTTGTGGTTACTGGGCGCGGCGTTAAGGACTCGCTGGTCGAACGGGCGGTTTCCCTTTCGGCGGAGAAGTATTGCTCGGCCACAAAGATGCTGCAAGCGAACGTCGAGATCACCCACGGCTTTGAGATCATCGAAGCCTAGACCGGCAGCGCCGTCGTTTGGCGCACGGTGCGCAGGGCGAAAGACGAGTGCATTTGCGCAACCCCCGGTAGGCGGGCGAGGTAGCGGCGGTGGATGCGGGCGAAATCTTCGGTGTCTTGCGCGACCACTTTCAACAGGTAGTCCGCGGTCCCGGCCATAAGGTGGCATTCGAGGACGTCGGGCACGAGGCGCACTTCGCGTTCGAAGGCGTCGAGGACTTCGTCAGCTTGGCCTGAGAGTGTGATCTCGACAAATACGACCGTCGGGCGACCAAGTTTGCGGGGGTCAAGAAGGGCCACGTAGTCCCGAATGATTCCTGCATCTTCCAATCTTTGAACCCGGCGATGACATGCAGACGCCGAAAGGTGGACTTCTTCTGAAAGATCAGCGTTTGAGATGCGTCCTTTTCTCTGCAGGACGGTTAGTATTCGGGCATCCGTCGCGTCGAGTTCCATCATGGTGCAAGATTCCATCGCCAGTTCACAGTTCTATCGAAGACTTTGCCGATTTTACCGCAAACAGCCAGAGAAATCGGCGCGTTCTTTCCGTAGAAACTGGGCATATGGGCTTTGTGGAGGAGGAGTCACATCATGAAAATCGGTTGCCCAAAAGAGATCAAGCCCCAGGAATTTCGCGTCGGAATGACGCCTTCTACGGCTGGTGAGGCCGTTCGCCATGGTCACGAGGTGGTCGTGCAAGCCGGTGGCGGCGCGGGAGCGGGGTTCACCGATGACGACTATCGCGCGGTTGGCGCGACGGTTCTGGACACCGCCGAAGAGATTTTCGCAAGCGCCGATATGATCGTGAAAGTAAAGGAGCCGCAGCCCGGCGAACGTGCAATGCTGCGCGAGGGTCAGGTGCTTTTTACCTATCTCCACCTTGCACCGGACCCGGATCAAACGCGCGATCTGATCGCAAGCGGAGCGACCTGCATCGCTTACGAAACTGTAACGGATGAGCGCGGCGGACTGCCTTTGTTGGCGCCGATGTCGGAGGTTGCGGGTCGCTTGGCGCCTCAAGTCGGCGCTTGGACTTTGCAGAAGGCGAACGGCGGACGGGGAGTGTTAATGGGCGGCGTACCGGGTGTCGGACCTGCGAATGTCGTGGTGATTGGCGGTGGCGTGGTCGGAACACATGCTGCTAAGATCGCCGCCGGCATGGGCGCGGATGTAACCGTATTAGACCGCTCTCTGCCCCGCCTTCGCTATCTCGACGACGTTTTCGGCGGAACGTTCAAAAACCGCTATGCGAGCGCTACGGCCACCGCGGAATTGGTGGCAAGCGCAGACATGGTCATCGGCGCGGTGCTGATTCCTGGAGCCGCAGCGCCGAAACTGGTGAGCCGCGCTGACCTTTCACTGATGAAGCCAGGCGCGGCGATCGTCGACGTGGCGATTGACCAGGGGGGATGCTTTGAGACGTCGAAAGCCACGACACATCAGGACCCGATATATGACGTCGATGGCATCATGCACTACTGCGTGGCGAATATGCCGGGCGCCGTGGCGCGCACGTCTACGATTGCGTTAACGAATGCCACGATGCCGTACATGCTGGCGCTGGCGGATAAGGGCTGGAAGACAGCATGCGAAGACGACCCGCACTTGCTGGACGGGCTTAACGTACATTCGGGAAAACTGACGTACTACGCAGTTGGCAAGGCGCTTGGGATCGACGTGGTATCGCCACAACTGGCCTTGAAAATGTAGGGTCAAAAACATTCTCAAGACCTAATAAAAGGGCCCGCACAACGCAGGCCCTTTTTTCATTAATGTAGTGCTTACGACTGCGCTTTGAGCGCGTCGCGAATTTCCGCCAACAACTCTTCGGTTGTCGGACCCTTCGGCGCTTCTGGTGCTGCTTCTTCTTCCTTGGCAGCGGCATCTTTCACGCGGTTAACGGACTTAACCAACATGAAGACGACCCACGCGATGATCAGGAAATTGATGACAGCCATGATGAATGCACCATAGGCAAACACGGACGCGCCGGTTTCGCGGGCGGCTTCAAGGCTTGCGCCCTCGGCCACGTCGCCAGACAGCACAGCATAATTGTTTACGAAGTCCACGCCACCAGTCGCCAGACCAATGATCGGGTTAATAAGATCGCCAACAAGCGACGTAACGATGGCCGTGAAGGCCGCACCGATGATAATACCAACTGCCATGTCCATGACGTTGCCCTTGGCGATGAAGTCTTTGAATTCGTTTAGCATTTTGATTCTCTCCTACATTTGGTTCCCAAGAAGAGCGCATCCCTCGCATCTTTCACGCACACCCCCTAGCACGAAATTGCACAGTTGTTAGGGGTTAATAAGCGCGATCGAACCCCTACGTAGCGTTCAAACGAAATGCAAAGAACAAAGAACAAGGAACGGTCGATGAATATTCAGGCCCCTATCAATGCCCACCCTATTTCCGCCCGCTGGCCCGCCGCGCGCCCCGATGTGATCCAGCTTTACAGCTTTCCCACTCCGAACGGAGTCAAAGTGTCGATCGCGCTTGAGGAACTTGGGCTGGAGTATGAACCGCACCTGGTGACCCTGGCCGAGGCGGACGTGAAAAGCGATGAATTCACGTCGCTAAACCCCAATGGCCGCATTCCTGCGCTGATTGATCCCAACGGACTTGCCGGCGAAAGCGTAGAGCTTTTTGAGAGCGGCGCAATTTTGTTCTATCTGGCGGAAAAAACCGGCAAGCTGATGCCCGAGGGTGCGGCCAAATACGATGTTTTGAAGTGGCTGATGTTCCAGATGGGAGGCTTGGGGCCGATGTTTGGTCAGCTTGGTTACTTCGTGAAGTTCGCCGGAAAAGAGATCGAAGACCCCCGGCCCCGCGAGCGGTATCTGAACGAAGCCAAGCGCCTGTTGTCGGTTTTGGAAGCCCATCTTGAAGGGCGAGAATGGGTCGCGGGCGAGTTTTCGATCGCCGATATCGCCATTGCGCCGTGGCTGCGCGGACTTGAGGGATATGGCACGAAAGACATGCTTGGATGGGATGAGCTGACACATGTGCCAGCCTATCTCGACCGGTTT
>JABDPD010000215.1 GCA_013042895.1 Boseongicola sp.
AGCCGGGGCCGCTGGCGCAGGTGGGTTCGGCCTGTTGCTGATCCTGCCTGGGACCGGACCGAGCATTGCGACGTTCTTCCTGCCCATGCTTTTGGGCGCAGCTGCTGGGGCTGTGGCATTGCTGCCATACTTGCGTTTCATGCGCGATCCGACCGTCTGGGGCCGAATGACTGTAGCGATTGTTGCAGCCCTAATTGCCTCCGCCGCCAATATCTCATTTCTCGCCGGGAGCGCCTGATATGCAGACGTCATTTACTGAAGACCAACTCAAAGTCCCTGCGATCCAGCGTTCAAATGAGATTTTGCGCTCCTGCGTGCATTGCGGATTTTGCACGGCGACCTGTCCGACATATCAGGTGCTTGGAGATGAGCTCGATAGTCCGCGTGGGCGCATCTATCTGATAAAGGATATGCTTGAAAACGACCGACCCGCAGACGCGCGCACGGTGAAGCATATTGACCGTTGCTTGTCCTGTTTGGCTTGCATGACGACCTGTCCGTCGGGCGTGCATTACATGCACCTGGTTGATCATGCGCGTGCACACATTGAGAAAACCTACACACGTCCGCTGTTTGAGCGCGTGCTGCGTTGGACGCTGGCGCAAATCTTGCCATATCCGATGCGCTTTCGTGTGGCTCTTCTCGGTGCCAAAATGGGCCGGCCATTCGCGCGGTTTATGCCAGATCCGCGTCTGAAGGCGATGCTTGAGATGGCGCCTAAAACGATCCCTCCGGTCAGCCGCAATGATGATCCGCAAACCTTTGAACCCAAGGGTGAAAAGAAGATGCGTGTGGCTTTGATGACGGGCTGTGCGCAACGGGCGTTGAACACGGATATTAATGACGCGACGCTCCGTCTCTTGCGCCGTTTCGGTTGTGAGGTTGTTGTGGCTGAAGGCATGGGATGCTGCGGGGCGCTTGTGCACCACATGGGTAAGGAAGACGAAAGCCACGACGCAGCGGCCAAGAACATTAAGGCCTGGATGGCAGAAGATCGTGCCGATGGGTTGGATGCAATTGTCATCAACACGTCGGGCTGTGGCACGACCGTTAAGGATTATGGCCATATGTTCCGCAACGATCCGATGGCCGAAGACGCCGCTCGCGTCAGTGAACTGGCGATGGATGTGTCGGAAGTTCTGATGAAGCTGGATCTGCCTGAGGGCGTGGCCGAAGACCTGCGGGTGGCCTATCACGCCGCCTGTTCACTGCAGCATGGTCAGCAGATTAAGACCTACCCGAAAGACTTGTTAAAGAAGGTTGGCTACGAGGTTGTGGAGCCGCGTGATTCCCATCTTTGTTGTGGTTCTGCAGGGACTTACAACTTGATGCAGCCCAAAATCTCCCAGGAGCTGAAGGCGCGCAAAGTTAAAACGCTGGAAGAAAAGGCGCCAGAAGTCATCGCTGCGGGCAACATCGGTTGTATGATGCAGATCGGGTCGGGGACGGACGTGCCGATTGTACACACGGTTGAGCTATTGGATTGGGCCACGGGTGGTCCGAAGCCGCCTGCGTTCAGTAAATCAGCGAGCGACGGACCTGAGATTCCTAATCTCAGATAACAAATAACCGACATATTCTTGTCCAATCCGCCTTCTAAGCCGTAAAAAGGTTGAGGAGGAACGGTATGCGGACTGGCTTGAAAGCTCTTGTGGCAGCACTCGCTTTGGCGATGCCCTCTGGCGCGAGCGCGGACGATCACAGTGCGGCATCCGGTCTGACCTCGCTCATGTCATCTTACGAAGCTCGTGGCTGGGAAGGCGTCGGCCGTCTTAATATTGGGTTCGGAGGCATGTGCACTGGGGCATTGATCACGCCGCGATTGGTGTTGACGGCTGCGCATTGCCTGATCGATCAGCACACCGGGCGCGACGTTGATGCACGCGATGTGACGTTTCTGGCGGGATGGCGGAATGGGCGGGCTTCGGCCTCGCGCAAAGTACGCCGCGCAGTCGTGCATCCAGACTATGAATATACCGGCCCAAATGGTCCCTTGAGCGTCGCCAATGATCTGGCAGTTCTCGAACTTGATAGCGAGATTCGACTGGCCCATATCCAGCCGTTCAAGACCGCTGGCAGACCGCGTAAGGGCGCTTCGGTTGGAGTGGTGTCCTATGCACACGATCGGCAGGATAGCCTGTCGCTACAAGAGGTTTGCCACGTGCTTGCGCGCAGAAGCGGATCACTGGTTCTGTCATGCGACGTAGATTTCGGCTCGAGCGGAGCGCCGATCTTTGCAGATGTCGACGGCGAGCCTCAGATTGTCTCGGTCGTGTCGGCGAAGGCAATGGTGCAGGGACGCAAAGTCTCATTGGGCACGAACCTGACCAAGCCGCTGGACGAGTTGATGGATATGCTTGCCTCGGGTGATGCAGTTTTGAACACCGGGGCTAGCGAACCTCGCCGCCTTTCGGTTGGTGGAAACAGCGGTCTTGCGCTTTCCGGTGGCGAAGGTGGTGCGAAATTCGTGAAGCCCTGACGACTTGACCGGGCAGGGCGAGGGGACCACGTTAGCGGGATGAAGTCGCGCTTTCTTACGTTTTGTCTCTTACTTGCATTGACCAGCCCGGCTGTCGCCGAAGTTTCAGCCGTCGGGCGCCTGGAAAACACTTCAACCGATCAGACTTGCACTGGCGCGCTCGTTTCACCGCGCCATGTGCTGACGGCTGCGCATTGCATTGGAGCATTACGGGACGCGGAAGAGGCGGAAGAAGCGCAAGTCCTTTTCCGGCTTGGGGCGGAGCAGGGGGCCAGAACATTCGCGGTTATCGACAGCGCGATGCACCCGTTTTATGCGCAACCTTTTGCCAACAACTCGCGGAAACTGCGGTTCGACATCGCAGTTATGACGCTCTCAGAAGATGTCCCGCAAGAGATCGCGGGACCGATGGTCATGGGCGACGAAGCACGGGTGGGCGAGAAACTCTATCTGGTAAGCTGGCGGGGCGGCAATCCTGCACCACCGCGCCAAAGGGGCTGCACGGTAATAGACGGGCGTCCTGGACTTGTCACTTTCGCTTGTGCCGTGGGTGGTGGTGAGAGCGGATCCCCCCTGTTCCGAAAAACTCAATCAGGGCTCGAACTTGTCGCCGTTCTTTCAAGTCGTGCAAGTCGTGGGCAACAACCGATTGGGCTGGCAACAGACGTGGCGCTCCGTCTGCCGCCGCTGCTTCGCGCGGTGAAAGCCGGTGAAG
>JABDPD010000232.1 GCA_013042895.1 Boseongicola sp.
CTCTCAAAGACTTGCGGTTTTCTGGTCCAGAGGTCGACGGGGGCGGGCGGGCCGATCAACTCGCCTTCGGCGCGTTCCTTCACCTGACGCGCAATTTCGCGGATGCGGGTATGGGCGCGCACGATTCCGGCAACCGAATTCTCATCAGCAATTGCAAGCGCCTTGAGCCCTAAAAGAGCGGCGCGGTCCACGTATTCCTCAGGGTGAGACGCCCCCGTGAGGAAGGTGAAATTCGATGTGATATTCAGTTCGGCAAAGGCCACGTCTCTGCTTCATCCTTTCAAAAATACCTCGGGGGCGAGCGTCAGCGAGGGGGGCAGAGCCCCAATGAATCGACGTGCGAAGCCGGCGAAACCAGACCGACTCGGTCCCGAAGCTCAAGGATATTCACGTTTTGTTCCAATTTCCAGCGATCTTTGGTGCTCGAAATTTGAGCAAACCTTTTGAGATTTCACGTGACCGCGTCAGTTTTCACGATACCAATCGCCGTCGCTCTTGAGCGGCGCAGGTCCAATTGTCAAAGTAGAGCCAGGATCAGTTCATCCTTCAGTGTTTCACGAGTGAAAACAGGCCGGCTCTGCTCTCCCAGCAATTCTTGTACAGAGCCGGCCCCCTCATTTCAGATCATTCGGCCGCAACGCACTTCCCTGTGCGATGACAGTCGAGCAGGCGACGCTCGCCGTCTTTAGTCCAAGGCAGAGCCTTACCTCCGCAGGGGCCTGCCATGAGCGTGAGAACATCGTTACCATCGACCCGAAGCATTGCGATTTGTTCGCCTTCGAAACCCTCCGCGCTACCGCACCATGGGCCGAGGCAGTTGGCACGGATCTCGATTTTGCTGTGAAAGAGCGCGCCAAACGCATGACTGGTCAGGGAATAGCCGCTCATCACGGCTTGGGTGATGGCGGGAATCTCGGTTTCGGGGATAGGATCCTGTGCAGGCTCACTGAGATCGATCCGACCACGCACTGCGATAAAGGTGTCGTCACTGTCGCGTGCCAGCTCGTAAAGCTGGACCGCATCGGGACGCATGCAGGAAAGCGCAAGCGCAGGACTGGCAAGGGCGAGTAACAGGATCGCAAAGATGAAAGACTTCATTTGAGGCGCTCCAGTTGGTCGCGAAAGCCGTCGATGACGTCTGCATAAACGGCGCGTTTGAAGGGGACGATGTCGCGTAGGACTTCTTCGGGCGTGGACCAGCGCCAGCGGGCGAATTCGACGTCGTGGGCAGTGAGGTCGATCTGGTTGTCGTCGCCGTGGAACCGCAGGAGTGCCCATTTTTGCTTTTGGCCACGATAGCGGCCTTTCCACATCTTCCCCAAAAGGTGCTTGGGCAGGTCGTAGGTGATCCAGTCTGACAGAACCGCCTCGATAGTCACGGCGCTGGCGGGCAGGCCGGTTTCTTCTTCCAGCTCGCGCAAGGCGGCTTCTTCGATGGTTTCACCTTTGTCGATGCCGCCTTGGGGCATTTGCCAGGCACCGGGGGTGTCGACGCGCTCACCGGTGAAGATGAGGCCGTTTTGGTTCACAAGGACGACGCCCGCACAGGGGCGATAGGGTAGGTCATTCGTCATGGGCGCAGTATGGCGGGGGTGGATGGTGGTGGGAAGGGGTGTCGATTGCATGACAAACCTGAAGTTCGCTATTTGCGTGTATAAGAAATTCGAAGTGGCGCAAGTCGTAGGAGTAGGCTAACCGCGACCAACCAGATCACGAGTGGGAATTATGAAACGTGTTGATGTCGTAAAGTGGGTGGCGACCATCGTTCAATTGGTAGGGTATGGTCTTACAGGCTTGAATATCGTGCCATGGAACGTCTTCGCGTTCATTATAGGAATTGTTCTTTGGTTCCTCGTAGGTGTGATGTGGAAGGACCGTGCGATCATGGTCGTCCACATCGGAGCATTTGTCGCTATCGTTGGGGGCTACCTCAACTCATAGGCGCGTTTGCCGTGCCTAATAAGCACATTTCCCATGCCTGCGCGCCTTTGCGCTTTCCCCTACCTGACCGGCGGGGTATAGCGCGCGCGTTCTAAGACAAACCAAACCATATGGAGATCAAAGTGGGTTATCGCATCGCCGTCGTCGGCGCCACGGGCAACGTGGGCCGCGAAATGCTGAACATTCTGGCCGAGCGCCAGTTTCCTGTCGATGAGATTGTGGCTCTGGCGAGCCGTAAATCTCTTGGCACCGAGGTCAGCTTTGGGGATGAGACGCTTACGACGAAAGACCTCGATACGTTTGATTTTGCCGGGTTTGATATTGCACTTTTCGCGATCGGGTCGGACGCTACGAAGATCTATGCGCCGAAAGCGGCGAAGGCCGGTTGTGTGGTGATCGATAACTCGTCCCTCTATCGCTATGACCCGGACATTCCTCTGATCGTACCGGAAGTGAATCCGGACGCGATTGAAGGGTACTCGAAGAAAAATATCATCGCAAACCCAAACTGCTCGACGGCGCAGATGGTTGTGGCTCTGAAGCCGTTGCATGATCGCGCGACGATCAAGAGGGTGGTTGTGAGCACCTATCAGTCGGTGTCGGGTGCCGGTAAAGGTGGGATTGATGAGCTTTGGGATCAGACCAAGTCCATCTACAATCCAACCGACGACAAGCCGCCAAAGCAGTTCACCAAGCAGATTGCGTTCAACGTCATTCCGCACATCGACGTCTTCATGGAGGACGGCACCACCAAAGAAGAGTGGAAGATGGTAGCCGAGACAAAGAAGATCATTGATCCCAAGATCAAGGTCACGGC
>JABDPD010000236.1 GCA_013042895.1 Boseongicola sp.
GGTGGCGGCTATTCTGTCGACAGTCCAACGGCACTTTGGTGGAAACAACTGGCCACAGCTGTGGTCTTTGGCCTTGGCCTTGCGACCGTCTTGACGCTGATCTTCACGCCATCGATGCTGGCGTTGCGTGTCTGGTTCTGGACCGGTGCCTATCGATCATTCAACACTCTGAGGGCCCTGAGCCACGGGTCGGGATCAAAATCAGCTCGCGATCAGGCACTGCGCAAGGCGGCCAAGAAGGTCAAAAACCCCGAGATAATCTGGGACGTCACCATTGATCCATCGGCCCCACGGTCCGTAGGTGGAGCCGACTTGAAAGCGGCAGAATAATCAATTGTTTGCGCCGTGCTAACGCACGCCGCGAAGTGCGAGAGGCTCTGCCTCTCGCGCTCTCCGAGGTTTCTTTGAAGGGATGACGAGGATCGGGCGCTGTCTTCACCTTTCATCCAACACTAAGTGCAACCGTTCAAGCTAGGGATCGTTGCAGGGATGAAATGTTCAATGCGCGCTGGAAAACACCGACGCGATACTGACACGACACCGACGTGATACCAACGTTGTGGAAAAATGGATTATATTAATATTTACAGTGTACTAGCGGCGGACCTTAAGAACTGGACCGGAATGTGCAAAAATTGCCGTCGCGCGCAACGTTAACGCTTCGGTCATCCGGGCGAACGCCCTCAGGCCGCTTGATCTTCCTCAGACGCCTGACGATGCCAAAGCGAAGCATAACGCCCGTCGCGCGCTAGCAACTCATCGTGGGTACCTTCTTCAACGATCACGCCCTTTTCTAAGACTACGATTTGATCCGCGTGCGCAATCGTCGACAACCTGTGGGCAATCGTCAGCACCGTACGTCCTTCGCCCATCGCCTTCAGCTCCTGCTGAATCTCTGCCTCTGTTTCCGTATCAAGCGCCGATGTCGCTTCATCCAAGAGCAGGATCGGCGGATTCTTCAAAAGTGTGCGTGCAATGCCGACCCGCTGTTTCTCGCCACCGGAGAGCTTCAACCCACGTTCGCCCACGGCCGTGTCATAGCCCTCGGGCAGACTGCTGATAAAATCGTGGATCTTCGCCGCTTTCGCAGCCTCGATGATCTCTTTGTGCGACGCCTCGGGGCGACCATAAGCAATGTTATAGAGCACCGTGTCATTGAACAGCACCGTGTCCTGCGGAACCACACCGACCTGCGCATGTAGCGAATCCTGCGTCACGTCACGCAAGTCCTGCCCATCTATCCGGAGCGCACCTCCATCCACGTCGTAAAAGCGGAACAACAGACGACCTACGGTTGATTTTCCCGAGCCCGAAGGCCCGACAATTGCAACCGTTTTTCCCGCGGGTACCGTCAAAGAAACACCCTTCAAAATTGGTCGCGCCGCATCATAGCCAAACAGCACATCGTCAAGCACCACCTCGCCGCCTTTGACTTCGATCTCCTTGGCGTCAGGTTTGTCTACAACGTCAGCAGGTTGCTCCAAGAGGTCGAACATTTCGCCCATGTCCACAAGGCTCTGGCGGATTTCGCGGTAAACCGTGCCGAGGAAGTTCAAAGGCATCGTAATCTGGATCATGTAGGCGTTCACCATTACGAAGTCGCCAACAGTCAGAGTACCCTCCTGCACACCCATCGCAGCCATGACCATCACAATGATGAGGCCCGCAGTAATCAACAATGACTGACCGAAGTTCAGGAATGCCAATGAGTAAGACGTCTTCAACGCCGCCTTCTCATAGCCCGCCATCGCAACGTCGTAACGCTCGGCCTCGCGCCGCTCCGCGCCGAAATACTTCACCGTTTCAAAGTTCAAAAGACTGTCGATGGCCTTTTGGTTGGCGTCCGTGTCCTGGTCGTTCATCTCCTTGCGGATCTGCACACGCCACTCCGTCACCTTGAAAGTGAACCAGATGTAGATCGCGATTGTCACTGCAATAACCGCGACATAGGAAAAGTCAAAAACCACCGCCAAGACGGCCGCAATCATCAGCAATTCAAGGATGAGCGGCCCGATTGAAAACAGCATGAACCGCAAAAGGAACTCAACGCCCTTCACGCCACGCTCAATGATACGGCTGAGACCACCTGTCTTGCGCGTGATGTGATAGCGCAGTGATAGGCGGTGAATATGGCTGAACGTTTCAAGCGCCAATTGCCGCAAGGCACGCTGTCCCACGGCCGCAAAAATCGCATCTCGAAGCTGCTGAAACCCAACGCCCATCAGACGCGCCATGCCGTAGGCCACCGTCAGTCCGACAGCTCCCAGCGCCATCATCCAGACGGCGTCCGTCTGATCGCCGGAAAGAGCGTCAACCGCAGCCTTGTAGAAAAATGGCGTACCAACAGTCACCAGCTTAGAGACGAACAACGCAACCAAAGCCAGCACAACCCGGCGTTTAACCCAAGGGTGCTCCTCCGGCCAAAGGTATGGCGCGACTTTTCGGATCGTGCGCCAACCGCTTTTGCGTTCTAACTCAGTTGAATAGGTGCCGCTCATACTTGCCTCTTTCGCGAAGGACTAACCTAAGCACGACACTGGCGAATGACCAGCGGCGCAGACGTGCAAATTCGCACAATGTCCCAGTCGTTCTGTCCGGAAATCTCTAGTCTGGCACAGTGAAAATCTGACCGGGGTAGATCAGATCAGGGTCGCGAATGCGGTTGGCGTTCGCTTCGAACACCCTCACATAGAGCAGCCCCTCGCCATATTTGTCGCGCGCTATCCCCCAAAGAGTATTGCCCGGCTGAACGGTGATAAGAGCCACTGGGGCACGCTCAGTTGTCGCACCTTGATCCAGTGCTTGAATGGCCTCGACCGGTTCGCGACGGAACGGCGTTTCGGTCCGCGAAACAACCGTTCCTTCTGCGTTCAACTCATCTACGCGCAAGGTATATGTGCCGGTATCCACATCCGGCAAATCCGCACGCCATTGGCCGTCTTCGCCAACCGAAGAATCCAGAATGGGCTGGTTATCAATATAAACCCGCACAGACCCCGGCCCCGAAGACCGCCCGGTCAATGCCACCTCGCCTTGGCTGTCATAGTTTATCGCGTCAATTGAGACGTTATCCACAACCTGAGGTCCGGCTCCGCCGCTTTGGATGACCCGAACGCCCTCACTGTCCGCCAGCAAGATCGTCGGGGCCGCTTCTTCCGCTATAGGGGTCGCGACGGTCGCAACATCCGCCGCCTCGGCAACTTCAGCCGGCGCTAGCTCCTCTGCAGCCTCGGGTGCTTGGCTCGTCTCAGCCGCAGGCTCTGCAAGTTCTGCTACTTCCGCCTCAACAGCCTCTGTCATAGCTTCAGCCACCTCAGTGGCCCCCGCTTCAACGGCCTCGGTCACAGCCTCCGCAACCTCTTCGACCGCACTCTCGCTCACATCCTCTGCAATCTCGGTCGGCGTCTCATCAACCGGCTCCACATTCTCTTCAGGAGCTGCCTCAGCCACCGCCACTTTCGGGCTCGGCGCAAGAATTACCGATTGATCGGCAAATGCCTGCTGACCATCCGGGAATACTTCAAGCAAAGTCAAAACCCGTGGCGCATCCGAAACTCCGAGCGACAACAGTACAACGAAATTCCCCGCGCTATCCGCGTCAGACGTTCCAATCTCCTCGTCATCGAGGAACAGTTTCACACTCGAATTGCCAGCTGCGCGCCCGGCAATCACCGTCTCGCCGTCTGGCTCAACCCGCACGATATCAAACACAGCCGTTGAAACACGCGGTTCAGGGGCCGCTGCTGGCTCTGGCTCTGGCTCGGGCTCAGCCTCAACCACCTCGGGTTCCGGCTCCGCTTCAACCTCATCGGGAATAACACCGGCTTCCTCCACGACGATCTGATCGTCGCTCGGCAAGAGCACATCGCCAGGTGCCGCAACATCCGTCTCGCCGCCGCCACGCAATCCAAAGAAAAGCGCCAACGCCAATACCGCGACAGCTAAAACGCCACCACCAATCCAGGTCGCTTTCACGAGCCTCTCCCCTGCCTGTCGGGTCCATCCCCAATCCGCGAGCGGTCTTGTCCCGTCACTCGCGCTTGAGAGACCATAGCAACACCGTTATCAGGGGTCAAAACCCGTTTCGCTTAAAGGAGTTGCGTGTGACCTTGACCCCATTTTCCGTCTGCGTCTACTGCGGCTCTCGCCCAGGGGCTGATCCCGCCTACCTCCAAGCCGCCAAAGACACCGGCGACGCTATTGCCTCACAAGGCTGGCGACTGGTCTATGGCGCAGGTGATGTGGGTCTTATGGGCGCGGTCGCGCAATCCGCCACCGATGCGGGCGCACCAACCCTTGGTGTCATCCCGACACACCTGCTAGACCGCGAAGCGCCCCGAGGCATCTTTGGCGATCGGATCATCACAGAAACTATGCACGAGCGCAAAAAGGTCATGTTCATGAACGCCGACGCCGTAGTCGTGCTCCCCGGCGGTGCAGGCTCGCTTGATGAGTTTTTTGAGGTCCTCACTTGGGCGCAACTCGGCCTCCACGCTAAACCCATCGTGTTGTTAAACGTCCGTGGCTACTGGGAGCCGCTTGTTGCTTTGATCGGCCACGTGATTGAAAAAGGCTTCGCAGACGCTTCAATCGCCAATTACTTCCACGCATCCAGTACCGTCGAAGACACCATCAACTATTTGAATGACGGGCAAGCCTGACAGCTTGCCGCACTGCGGCAATCCGCCGTCTGACCGGTTAACTCGCCTCGCCTACGTAAGCGTCAACATCAGGAGACTCTTATGACCGCGATTGACCCTCAACAGACCCGTCAAAAATTTCCCGGCTTCAATCTAAGCCTCAGCCTCGAAGCGAGAATCCTTCTCGTGATCTTCAGCCTCCTCGCCATCTGGGGCCTCGCAATCTTCACCTTCGGCATTCCGGCCCTGCTGTGGCCGATGAAGCTGATCGTCCCCGCTGGAATCGCGATGCTGTTCATTCTGACCTGGTTCATGTGAACCAAGTCAGGCTCTAAGACGAAAAAAGCGCGCCCATTCGGCGCGCTTTTCTCATTCAATTTGTCGCCAAAACTTACATGCGACCCGCAACGTTTTCCCAGTTTACCAGGTTGTCGAGGAAGTTCGTCAGATACACAGGGCGTTTATTGCGGAAGTCGATGTAATAGGAGTGCTCCCAAACATCACAACCCAAGAGAGCCGTCTGACCAAAGCATAGCGGGTTCACGCCGTTCTCAGTTTTCGTAACAGCAAGCGAGCCGTCAGCGTTCTTCACGAGCCAAGCCCAGCCCGACCCGAACTGCCCAGCGCCAGCGGCCGAGAACTGCTTCTTGAATTCATCAACCGAACCAAAGTTCTCAACCAGAGCCGCTTCCAACGAGCCAGGCATGCCGCCGCCATCGGGGCCCATCATCTCCCAGAACTGGTTGTGGTTCCAAAGCTGGCTGATGTTGTTGAAGATTCCATTCTGCGCAACTGCGTTCGCGTCGTATGTGCCGACAATAATTTCTTCCAGCGACTTGCCGTCCCACTCGGTGCCGGCAATCGCGGCGTTACCGTTCGTGACATAAGCATTGTGGTGCAGGTCGTGGTGGAATTCGAGCGTCTCAGCGCTCATGCCTTTTGCGGCCAGTGCATCGTGCGCGTAAGGAAGATCGGGAAGTTCAAAAGCCATGACGTGCCTCATTTGTTTGAATTGGACTATCTGTCGTTGTAATTGCGCCGACGGACGGTCGGGTCAAGGGCGTTCCCAAGTGAGAAACCCTAACAATCAGAAATGACCAACTTCGGATCCTGTCTTTGAAGCTTGTACAAGCAGCTTGAAAACGTAAGCGCCGACCGATCGGAAACACACGACGGTTGCTTGTTCTTCCGTGTCAAACCAGATCGCCGCCGGCACTTGTGCCAAACGAGTTCGTCGCACTTCGCCCACAGGAAAAGAAACCAATCGCATGTCGGCAGGCGTCACTTTTGCCAATGCCTCGCGCACTTCTGCACCAGTCCCGCTCACCCGAAAGACTGCCCGCGCGTCAGAGACATTCGCAACCAAATGATGATGCCCGGAAAGCGCCGCTGTCAGAGCAGCGACCCGTGCCTCTGCCTCATCGTGCACACAGACCAATAATAACTCATCCGGTGACATCCATAAAAGCTGCTCGTTCTCCCCGGCCGCGATCCCACGTTTCTCAGGCAGCCCGCAGTGCGTCACCGACCCCACGGCATGCGCAAAATCGCTATCGCCCAAATCACCCCGGATCGTCACCATACCGACCAGACCAGCCTCAGCCAAATCCACAAATCCTGACGCCGTCGCGCCCTTAACAGCACTCACAGCCTCAGACATTCTGCTTCTCCCCATCAGGATCAAAGACTACCGGATCGACAATCTTTGCGGCAACAAAGGTGCCATCCACGCGATTGAACTCAATCACCTCGCCCATCCGGTCCGGCCCCAACTCAACAAGTCCCATCGCAATGCCACGCTTTAGCGTTGGCGAATAGTACGTAGATGTCACCCGCCCCTGCACCACGCGCTGTCCATTGTCGTTTGTCCCCTCACCTACGCAATAAGACCCATCCGGCAATACAGACCCGTCCACCGTCTCAAGCCCGACGAGCTTCCAACGCAACGGGTCGGTCATGTGATCGCGTAACTGAGCCCGTTTACCCAGAAAGTCCTCTTTCTTCTTCGAGATTGCCCAATTCAGTCCGAGATCCTGAGGGATCACAGTCC
>JABDPD010000237.1 GCA_013042895.1 Boseongicola sp.
AAGCGGGCGTGAACCGCATAAGCGAACTCGTCAACATGATCGTCACCCGCAATATTGGCGCGGTCTTCGTGGAAAGCTCGGTCTCAGATCGCTCGGTACGCGCCCTCATAGAAGGAGCTGCTTCGCAAGGTCATACTCTCAAGATCGGCGGAGAATTATTCTCTGACGCCATGGGCCAGCCCGGGACATATGAGGGCACCTACATTGGCATGATCGACCACAACGCGACGACCATCGCCAACGCACTTGGCGGCACTGCACCGGCGCGAGGCCTGAACGGCCTTTTGAGCGCGGGAAGCTAAGGAAACCACATGCTACAGATCGCAAACGAAGATATCGTCCGGGCCGAAGCGCAGAATTTGCGTGAAAGCCCCTTTGCGATCCGTGGCCTGACTGTTTCCTATGATCAAAAGCCTGCGGTTTTCTCGGTCGACGTTACAATCGAACCAGGGAAGATGACGGCCATCGTTGGACCCAACGGAGCCGGCAAATCCACACTCCTGAAGTCCGCCCTTGGCATCATCAAACCTCTTTCAGGGCAAGTCACCCTTTATGGCCGCCCCGTTGCAGATGAGATGGATCGGATCGCCTATGTACCTCAGCGCGCCAGCGTCGATTGGGACTTCCCGGTCCGCGTAATTGATGTGGTCCTTATGGGCTTGTTCCGCAAAACCGGACTTCTTGGTCGGCTCACAGGCGCTGACCGCAAACACGCTATGTCCTGCCTTGAGCGCGTCGGCATGACTGATTTTGCTTCTCGTCAAATCGGCCAGCTTTCCGGTGGCCAGCAACAACGCGTCTTCCTCGCCCGAGCGCTAGCGCAGAACGCTGACCTTTACCTTCTGGACGAACCCTTTGCAGGCGTCGACGCGGCGACTGAAAAGGCAATCATCGGAGTATTGAAATCTCTCCGTTCCGAGGGCCGCACTGTCGTTGCTGTACACCACGACCTGTCTACTGTGCCGGACTATTTCGACAACGTCCTGCTGCTGAACGTCCGCAAAATCGCCGAAGGACCGGTTGCAACGACCTTTACCGACGAAAATCTCGGTGCGGCCTACGGTGGTCGCCTCACCATGGCGCGGATCGACCCCGCCGCGGTCGCAGGCTAGCCTCATGTTCTTGGAAGCGCTGTTCTTCCAGCTTGGCTACAACGCCACGCTCGTGACCTTTGGCGCGACACTTCTCGGGATAGCCGCCGGCGTCACCGGCAGTTTCTTGTTCTTTCGAAAACGCGCACTCGTGTCAGACGCGATCAGCCACGCAACGCTTCCCGGCGTTGCACTCGCTTTCATCGTCATGGTCGCGTTTGGTTTTGACGGTCGAAACCTTCCCGGCCTCTTGATCGGCTCCGCCATAAGCGCCGCCCTTGGTCTTTTCGCGGTGCAATGGCTGACATCGCGCACACGCCTTACCGAGGACGCCGCCATCGGAGCGGTTCTTTCTGTATTTTTCGGCTTCGGCATTGTCCTTCTCACGGTTGTCCAAACCATGTCTTCAGGCCGTCAGGCGGGTCTAGAAGGGTTTCTCCTCGGCTCCACCGCAGGCATGCTTTACGCCGACGCAATCCTGATCGCTGGGGGAGGGGCACTCGCCCTGATCCTCGTCGGTGTTTTCCGGCGCCCGATGATGATGGCCAGTTTCGACCCCGAATTTGCACGCGCGAGTGGCATCAACCTTGATCGCACTGACCTCATCATGATGAGCCTTGTCATGGGTGTTACGGTGATCGGCCTAAAGATCGTGGGCCTGATCCTGATTGTCGCTCTTTTGATCATCCCGCCTGTTGCTGCGCGTTTCTGGAGCGACCGCGCCGACCGTGTCGTCCTGATTGCAGGCGCCCTCGGTGGACTCTCTGCCTGGATTGGTGCCTCGGCTTCGGCCGTCGCTCCGAATTTGCCTACTGGCCCAATCATTGTCCTTACGGCCTTCGGGATCTTCACGGCCTCAATGCTCTTCGCGCCTGCGCGGGGCCTCCTGATCAGCGCCATAAATCACCGCACCTTCCAGCGCGGCGTCCACATTCGCCAGGGCCTCGTCTCGCTCGCCCAGGGCCAACCGATCTACGAGCCCATGACCATTCGCCTGCTGCGCGCCGAAGGATTGGCCCGCGCCGACGGAGTCCCGACCCCCGATGGTGTCGCGCGAGCATCGCGCGTTTTAAGAGATGAAAAACGCTGGGAAACCGCCCGCGCGGACCCGGCTCTTGAAATGGCCGCCGCTCGCTACGACGGTCTCACCCAGATTGAAGACGTCCTGACCAAGGACCAGATCGACGAACTAGACGCTCGCATCGGTGGGCCCCGCGAGGTCACTCAATGAGCGGCGCCGAATTTGTTCCACTCAGCCTCACGCCACTTCTGATCGGGTGCCTCGCGGCCGTCGCCTGCGCGCTGCCCGGAAACTTCCTTCTGCTGCGTCGCCAAGCCCTGATCGGCGATGCCATCAGCCACGTGGTCTTGCCGGGCATCGTCGTCGCCTTCCTACTGACAGGTGCGATCAGCGCCACCGCTATGATGCTGGGCGCAGCCACCGCAGCCGTCGTGGCCGTGGTTCTCATCGAAGGCATCCGTCGCTTTGGCCGTATCGAACCCGGTGCCGCAATGGGAGTTGTCTTCACCGCCATGTTTGCAGGTGGGGTACTGCTTCTAGAGCTTTCCGATACCTCCGGCGTTCACCTTGATGTAGAGCACGCACTCTACGGCAATCTCGAGAGCCTCGTCTGGCTTGATGCCACGGGGTGGGGGTCACTGATGGACCCGTCAGCACTGCGCGGCCTGCCACCCGAGGTCTTCCGCATTTCGGTTGTTCTCTTTCTGATCACGGCACTCTTGGCGGTTTTCTGGCGCCCTTTGGCCATATCGACCTTCGACGAAGGCTTTGCTGCTACGCTTGGAGTTCCGGTCACAACGCTTTCGCTCGGCCTCGTCATCACGTCTGCACTTGCGGCGGTCGCAGCATTCGATGCGGTCGGTTCGATCATTGTCATAGCGATGTTTATCTGCCCGCCGGCTGCAGCGCGCCTCATGACTAACCGTCTTGGAGCACAGGTCGCCTGGTCGGTCGCATTCGCATTGGCGTCGGCCATCGTGGGCTTCGTTCTGGCGGGATATGGCCCGCTCTGGATCGGCGGGACAGATGCTGTAAGTGCCGCCGGAATGATCGCGACTGTGTCAGGTTTCATACTGACGGCAACCGCGCTCATGGGCCCGAAACGCCGCTCGGTCGTCTAGGCCGCGCCACCGGGCTGATCTTTTTGCACCGCTTCATCATCCCCAAACGCGGCCATGTCCGACGTGATCGGAGGTAAACTCCGAGCGACCTCCGCAAGACCGACATCCGCAAGGGTGTGCTCATCGAGATGGGCAACCAGAGCTGTCTCCAGCTCGGCATTTAACTCCCGCGCACGCTCCATGTATTCGGGGTTCTGCTCGACCGATTTCTCTGGCTTCCAAAGACCAGCCAACTCGCGCAAACCTTCGCGATCTTTGCGATAGAAGAAGTGCTCAATTCGATTGGCTTCGATATCCGTTAACCCCATGTTCTCAAGCACATAGCGCCCTGCGCGCAGCGAGGAATCAAACATCTCGCGCACAATATCGTCCGCACCTGCCTGATAGAGCTGATAGGTATGAACCCTGTCGTGGGCACGGGCCACAATATGCAGATCGGGTCGCTTTGAACGCGCATATTTTACCAACCGAACGGCTGCGTCCTTATCATCCACGGCGACAACCAAGACATTTGCTTCATCGATTCCCGCCGCATGCAAAAGTTCAGGCCGGGTCGGGTCCCCGAAAAAACCCTTGATCCCAAACTGCCGCATCGTCGTGATGGCTTCCAGATTGTGATCCAGCACCACGGCCCGAAACCCAGCCAGCATCAAAAGCCGGTTCACCACCTGCCCAAACCGCCCGATCCCGGCGATAATGATCTTTTGTTTTTCATCGATCTTGTCGGCCTCCGGCGTGTCCCCGCTGTCACCAGACATGCGGTGCTGGAATTTCTCATAGGCATTAAAGAAGAGTGGGGTGAGAAGCATCGACAGCGCCACGACGAACAGCAATCGTTCCCCCAGTGCTGCACCAAAAACGTCTTGCTGAAGCGAGAACGAAATCAATACGAACCCAAATTCGCCCGCCTGCGCCAAACCCAAGGTCATGAGCCACTTGTCGCGACCTTTCATGCGGAAAGCCACCGCCAGAAGGTATAAAACGAGACCCTTCCCGAACATCAGCAAAAGCGTATAGCCCATCAACTCAAACGGGTCGCGGAAAAACACCGCGAAATTGATGCCCGCGCCAACAGTGATGAAGAAAAGCCCCAATAACAGACCCTTAAACGGCGCGATGTCGCTTTCCAACTCGTGCCGAAACTCCGAGTTTGCCAAGACCACGCCGGCCAAAAATGTTCCCAAAGCGGGGGACAGACCTACAAGGATCATCAGAAAAGCAATGCCCATGACAATGAGCAAGGCAAAGGCCACATAGAGCTCGCGAAGTCGCGCGAAGTGCACAAAACGAAACAGCGGGCGCGTCGCAAAAATGCCGAACAACACGACCCCGACAATGGCAGCGACCGTGACAAGCGTCACACCCCACGCCGGTAAGTCCGCCATGAAGTTGAAAGCAAACTCTGCGCCGTGCCCCTCACCATGATCGTCGCGGTGTGTATCGATGCCGGACCGCGTAATTGAGCCGTCTTCCCCAAAACTCGTCATGCCGCCAATCGCCAAAAGCGGCAGAAACGCCAGCATCGGGATCACTGCGATGTCCTGACTGAGAAGCACGGTAAACGACCCTCGCCCGCCGCCGGTTTGCATCAATCGTTTCTCGCTCAGCGTCTGGAGTACGATTGCGGTCGATGACAGCGACATGATCATGCCCACCGCGACCGCTGCCTGCCAGGGCAGCCCGAAAACATAGGTACACCCAATCGCCACCGCGCTTAGCGTTATGACAATTTGCAGCCCACCAAGCCCCAAGAGCCTGTGGCGCATATCCCAAAGCGCGCGCGGGCTTAGTTCCAGGCCAATCAGAAATAGCATCAGAACCACGCCAAACTCAGCAAAATGCTGCAAGTCCTGCGTGTCGGCGACCACGCCGAGAACCGGACCGATGATGATCCCGGCCAAAAGGTACCCCAGCACCGATCCAAGCCCCAGACGCACCGCCAAAGGCACCGCGATGACGGCCGCCAGAAGGTAAATCAACGCCTGAAACAGAAAGCCTTCCATGGGTCTCCTTTTAGAAACGACACACGGCCGTTTTCCTTTAGTTCCTCACACCTCTGCCCGAACCGGCAGAAGTTTCGGTGAATCAATTCTTTAAGAGCTGCTCGGCCCTGATCAAACGCTATCTCCAGTTAGCCAGCATCCCTACGTATTGTCCACGCTGACCAGCGCTTATTGAAGTTAATTTCACGTTTCACTGGGGACTTGACGAAAGCAGGGGCAGTCAGTGCGAGCCTCCTGTCAAAACGAAAACTGGATATTTATGAACAGAAGAAGCCGTTGGCTGGGCGCTTGCCCCGGCTGAACAAGCCCTGTATTCACGGCCGTATGAAGCGATTTTTTGACATGGATGACCGCGCACGCCTGCGCGAGCGTTTCTTCGGCGCAACGCTAACTGTACTGGCCCGCCTTTCCTGAGGCCTCCTCGGCTCTCCCGCGTTTTCGCGCGTCCATCCATGTATCTCAGGGACTTACCAAATGACCAATCCACGCACGCTCTATGACAAGATCTGGGACGACCACGTCGCCCATGAAGCAGAGGACGGCACCTGTCGTCTCTATATCGACCGACACCTTGTGCACGAAGTAACCAGCCCGCAGGCCTTTGAAGGCTTGCGCATGGCGGGTCGTTCCGTGCGCGCACCCGACAAGACAATCGCGGTGCCGGATCACAACGTGCCGACCACAGCTGGGCGCAACAACCCCGACCAGATGCCCGAAGACAGTCGTATTCAGGTGGCCGCACTGGACAAGAATGCCAAGGACTTCGGAATTCACTATTACCCCGTCAGCGACATCCGTCAGGGCATCGTGCACATCGTCGGCCCAGAGCAGGGCTGGACCCTTCCCGGCATGACTGTGGTCTGCGGCGACAGCCACACAGCAACCCATGGCGCGTTCGGTGCTTTGGCCCATGGCATCGGTACTTCGGAAGTGGAGCATGTTCTGGCGACGCAAACGCTGATCCAGAAGAAATCGAAGAACATGAAGGTTGAGATCACCGGCAAGTTGCGCCCTGGTGTCACTGCCAAGGACATTACACTGTCCGTCATCGGCAAGACCGGCACTGCCGGAGGCACCGGTTACGTGATCGAATACTGTGGCGAAGCGATCCGCGAGCTTTCCATGGAAGGCCGTATGACCGTCTGCAACATGGCCATCGAAGGCGGCGCGCGCGCTGGCCTTATCGCACCTGATGAAAAGACATTTGAATACGTGATGGGCCGCCCTCACGCTCCGAAAGGCGCCGAGTTCGAAGCCGCGCTTGCCTATTGGAAGACGCTCTTTTCGGATGACGACGCCCATTGGGACATGGTCGTCACCATAAAAGGCGAAGATATCGCTCCGGTCGTCACCTGGGGCACATCACCCGAAGACGTCCTTCCTATCACAGACGTCGTGCCTTCCGCCGACAGCTTTGAGGGCGGCAAGATCGGCGCGGCTCAACGCTCGATCGACTACATGGGTCTCACGCCCGGTCAAAAACTGTCCGACATCGAAATCGACACCGTCTTTATTGGCTCTTGCACCAACGGTCGTATCGAAGACCTGCGCGCAGCTGCCGAGGTTGTCAAAGGCAAGAAGGTCGCAGTGAAACGCGCGATGGTCGTGCCCGGGTCTGGGCTTGTCCGTGCGCAAGCGGAAGAAGAGGGCCTGGCTGACATCTTCAAAGAGGCCGGTTTCGAGTGGCGTCTTGCTGGATGCTCCATGTGTCTTGCGATGAACCCCGACCAACTGGCACCGGAGGAGCGCTGCGCATCCAC
>JABDPD010000241.1 GCA_013042895.1 Boseongicola sp.
GGGTTCAGCCACCCCGTTCACACGGCAACAGGCTGTCAGGGTATTCGCCAAGAGACAGGCGATCGTCATCGGACCAACACCGCCTGGAACTGGCGTAATCGCGCCCGCAACATCCGATGCGCTGGCGAAGTCGACATCTCCAACCAGCCGAGTCTTTGGCGAACCATCCTCTTTCAAACCGGCATCAATCCGATTGATGCCTACGTCAATCACAGTCGCACCCGGCTTAATCCAATCGCCGGGCACCATTTCCGGTCGCCCAACCGCTGCAACCACAATATCCGCACGCCCGACGACCTCGGCCAAATCTTTGGTTCGGCTATGCGCGATCGTCACTGTGCAGCTATCGCCCAGCAACAACTGAGCCATTGGCTTACCCACGATATTCGAGCGCCCAACCACCACCGCGTTCATGCCAGAAAGACTTCCATGATAATCGCGCAGCATCATAAGGCAGCCCAGTGGAGTGCAAGGCACCATCGACTTTTGCCCAGTCCCCAAAAGACCAACGTTCGAGATATGGAATCCGTCGACGTCCTTGCTCGGGTCAATCGAATTAATCACAAGGTCTTCGTTCAGGTGCTTCGGCAATGGCAGTTGCACCAGAATTCCATGGATTGTCTCATCGTTATTCAATTGACTAATGAGCGCCAACAAATCGGCTTCAGACGTCTCTGCATCCAACTTATGCTCGACGGACTTCATACCAACTTCTTGAGTTTGCTTGCCTTTCGAGCGAACATAGACTTGGCTCGCAGGATCCTCACCGACTAAGACAACGGCCAGACCCGGCGTGATACCGTGATCCGATTTCAGCGTCTCCACATGCGCAGCGACCTTCTCGCGAACTGAAGCCGCGAATGCTTTTCCGTCAATGCGTGTAGCCGTCATCTGATATTCCTTAACTTAGATTTACTACGATCTCGGTCTTCACCGAGTTCGCTATGAAACAGGCGTGGTGAGCCTTCTCGTGAAGGCGCATGTGCTCTACGGCATCAGGTGCATCGCCTTCGAATTCCACCGCAACATTCAAGTCCACACGCGGGATCCAGACCACGCCATCTGTCTGTCGCAGCGCGCCCTTCGCTGTGTCGTGATAAGACGCAACCCGGAACCCGTCACGATACGCGACATCCAGAAACCAAAGCATATGGCACGACGAGATCGAAGCGATGAAAGCCTCTTCCGGATCGACGGCTTCGGCCAAACCAAGCGGTGGCGCGACAATTGAAGGTGAAGGCGCCGCCACCACCTCAATGCCCCCATCAAACCGCCAGTGGTGCGCGCGGGAATATTGCCCGGAAGCAAAATCCCCATCACACGTCCATATGACTTCGGCCGAGTGCATCTGTCTTAGAACAGGCCTTCGATCTGACCATCGTCGTTGAGGCAAATGTTCTCCGCCGCAGGTTTAGACGGCAGACCAGGCATTGTCATGATCTCACCGCAGACGGCGACAACAAACCCGGCACCCGCGGAAAGCCGCACTTCGCGCACTGGCACAGAGTGTCCGGTCGGTGCGCCGCGCTGGGTTGGATCCGTCGTGAAGCTATACTGGGTCTTCGCCATACAAACCGGCAGATTCCCATATCCTGCTTCTTCCCAGACTTTCAGTTGATCGCGGATTTTCTTGTCGGCAATCACTTCGTCGGCGCGGTAGATCCGCTTAGCAATCGCCTCCATTTTTTCAAACAGCGAAAGCTCGTCTTTGTAAAGCGGAGCAAACTGGCTAGTGCCGCTTTCAGCGATTTCAGCGACGCGGCGCGCAAGAGGCTCAGAACCTTCCGACCCCAATTCCCAGTGACGCGACAAGATAGCTTCCGAGCCCTGCGTGGCAACATAGTCCTTAACAGCCTGCACTTCGGCGTCCGTGTCCGTAACAAAGTGGTTGATCGCGACCACCACGGGCACACCGAAGGACTTCAGATTGCCAATGTGTCGCCCAAGGTTTGCACAACCCGACTTCACGGCATCGACGTTCTCTTGGCCAAGATCAGCCTTAGCAACGCCTCCGTTCATCTTCATCGCACGTACTGTCGCAACGAGCACCACACAGTCGGGCGCGAGACCAGCTTTGCGGCACTTAATGTTCATAAACTTCTCGGCACCAAGGTCCGCACCGAAGCCGGCCTCAGTCACCACGAAGTCAGCCAGCTTCAACGCTGTTGTCGTCGCAATCACCGAGTTACAGCCATGCGCGATATTGGCAAACGGGCCGCCATGCACGAAGGCCGGATTGTTTTCGAGCGTCTGTACAAGGTTCGGCTGCATCGCATCCTTAAGCAGCACGGTCATAGCGCCATCGGCCTTAATGTCGCGCGCGTAGATCGGTGTGCGGTCACGGCGATAGGCCACAATCATATCGCCAAGGCGTTTCTCAAGGTCTTTCAGGTCCGTCGCAAGGCACAGGATCGCCATAACTTCTGAGGCAACCGTGATGTCAAAACCTGTCTGACGCGGGAAGCCGTTGGCAACACCACCGAGCGACGTCACGGTGTCACGCAGCGCCCGGTCGTTCATGTCGAGAACGCGCTTCCACGTCACCCGGCGTTCGTCGATCTCAAGGCTGTTACCCCAATAGATGTGGTTGTCGATCATCGCCGACAGAAGATTGTGCGCCGCTGTAATCGCATGGAAGTCACCCGTAAAATGCAGGTTCATATCTTCCATTGGAACAATCTGCGCATAGCCACCACCGGCAGCGCCACCTTTCATCCCGAAGTTCGGCCCAAGCGACGCCTCACGGATACACACAGCGGCCTTCTTGCCGATACGGTTCAGACCATCGCCCAAGCCAACAGTCGTCGTCGTCTTTCCCTCGCCAGCGGGTGTGGGGTTGATCGCGGTAACCAGCACCAACTTGCCCTTCGGCTTGTCGCCAAGGCTTGAGATGAACTCCTGACCGACTTTCGCTTTGTCATGGCCGTAGGGAACCAAATCTTCCGGTGCAATTCCAAGCTTCGCACCAATCTCCATGATCGGCTGTTTGTTGGCTTCTCGCGCAATCTCGATGTCTGTTTTGTAGGCCATGTCCCGGATTTCCCTGTTGTCTCGCGCCGTAATTCGACGTTCCTATTCGCTATAAGCATGCAAAGGCCAGCGGTAAGCGTCATTTTCGACATTTCCGACCCCGCTTGCGTCTAAGCAAGCGATCATGCCCCGCTTATCGGAAAATCTCAGGAGTTTTTTGGCGCACCTAAAGACCTGCCCAAGCGCGTTGCTCAGGAACATGCAGCGTAACACTATCACCAACCCGCAGATCGCCTTCGCGCTCGACCCACGCCGTCACACCACGCAATCCCTTAGCTGCTGCTTTGAACTTTCGCCCCTCACCAGGCAAGTGCCGGTCGATCACAGCAACGGGCAAATGGCACGGTCTGTTGAGCATATCGACAACCAGCGTCGCGCCTGTCGCGAATTGAAGGCGTGATGAAGGAGGCACGTGCGTGAAATCCGGCAAACCCGAGATCACCACCGACGCCCCAATCCACGACGGATCAAGACGCTCGATCCCCATATTATCTGCGATCGCCTCCAACTCCTCCGCCGACACCACCGAAAACTGACGTGTGTTCCGAATTTCGGTGCCTTTGGGGTACTGCGTGACAACCCGCGAACAAGACGCCCGCGTCAGACCACCGTGATCTTCGTCAGCAGCACCTGCGAAGCTTGCAAACACCCGCGAGCGCTCAGCCGAAGCAAGGTCCGCCTCGCGATCGGAAACACAGCCAAGCCATGTGATAGTTCCCGAGACACCCGTCTTGATCAACGCAGGCATGCCGGCACTCCCCCCCTCGGTTTAGATCGGCTCACCATTGTTCGCCTTCCGCTTTTCAAGCAGAGTGTTGGTGACAGTATAAGTGTCCGGCATGAATCGCTTGCGTCTTTGAACATCTTCCCACCACTGGGCACCGCCAGGCGTCGTTAGCATCTCGTAAAAATAGTTCGCAACTGCTCCATCAAGCCCAACCAGCTTTTGCGGGAGCGCATCATTGTGCTTGAGGAAATTACCGAAGATATGCACCCCTTGCTCAAGGTACATCTCGAAAGTGAGGCGCTCAGCATCGCTCAAACTGGAAAGGTCCGCATGCCCCTTAACAAGCACGGCAGCAAGTTTCGGGTCGTTCGGCTGTGCCTTGAAGTCCGTTAACGTCTGCAACAACTCGCGCCAGTTTGTCAGCTCGGTTTGCTTGCGCGTTGCGCGGATTTCATATGCCACAAACAACAGTGATACGATAATCGCGGCAGCGGCGATCAGGTCCGCAATATCGGCAATCTGTGAAAGCATCAGCACATCTCATCGGTTCCAAAGGCGTTCAGACAGATGATCGCGTCACACCCCCAAAAACACAATGCCCCGCACGAGTGCGGGGCATTGATTGATCAGTTATCGGATCGGATCAGGTCGAAGGCTCGGGCTCCATGCCACCATCGTCGTCCGATGGCTTCGCCTTCGGCTTGGTCTTTGGAATGGCTGTAATCGACGCCGTTCCGCCGGTATCCGACGGTTTATCATCGTCATCGTCGCCGCGGCTCAGAGGTTCGCCCGCGATCACGCGTGTAATCTCGTTGCCTGTCAGCGTCTCATACTCCAGCAAACCCTGCGCCAAACGCTCAAGGTCGTCGCGCTTTTCGGTCAGAATGCGCATGGCAGTCTCATAGCCTTCGTCAACCAGCTCTTTGACCTTGTCGTCGATGGTCTTCTGGGTCTCGCTCGAATGGTTGGTTCCACCACCATAGGTGCCCAGATGGGACTGCTGCTCATTCGCATAGTCCACATACCCAAGTTCCTCAGCATAACCAAACTGAGTGACCATCGCCCGCGCAATCCGTGTCACTTGCTGAATGTCCGAAGACGCGCCGGAGGTTACGTTTTCTTTGCCAAAGACCAACTCCTCGGCCACACGCCCCCCCATCGCCATCGCGATTTTCGAAGTGTATTTTGTGTAGGTCACCGATAGCTGGTCGCGCTCCGGCAGTGAGAGAACCAGACCCAGAGCACGGCCACGCGGAATGATCGTCGCTTTATGGATTGGATCATGTTGGGGCACATTCAGACCCACAATCGCGTGGCCTGCCTCGTGATAAGCCGTCAGCTTCTTTTCGTCCTCGGTCATCACCATCGAGCGCCGCTCAGCGCCCATCATCACCTTGTCCTTGGCGCTCTCGAAGTCTTCCATCGTTACGAAACGGCGTCCGACACGAGCCGCCATCAAGGCACTTTCATTCACAAGGTTCGCCAGATCTGCACCCGAAAAGCCCGGTGTACCCCGCGCAATGATGCGCAGATCAACATCCGGACCAAGCGGCACTTTGCGCGCGTGCACACCGAGAATCTTCTCACGGCCTTTGATGTCAGGGTTTGGAACCTGAACCTGACGGTCAAAACGACCCGGACGCAGCAAAGCTGGATCCAGAACATCAGGACGGTTCGTCGCCGCGACGATGATGATACCTTCGTTGGCATCAAAGCCGTCCATCTCGACCAGCAACTGGTTCAGTGTTTGCTCGCGCTCATCGTTGCCACCGCCATATCCGGCACCACGCGAGCGTCCAACAGCGTCGATTTCATCTATGAAGATAATGCACGGCGCGTTCTTTTTGCCCTGCTCGAACATGTCCCGCACACGGCTTGCACCGACGCCGACAAACATTTCCACAAAGTCCGAACCGGAAATTGTGAAGAATGGCACACCGGCCTCGCCCGCAATCGCACGCGCCAGAAGCGTCTTACCCGTACCCGGAGGACCTACAAGCAAGGCACCCTTTGGAATTTTGCCGCCAAGACGCGAGAACTTCTGCGGCGTGCGCAAGAATTCCACGATCTCTTCCAGCTCTTCCTTGGCTTCATCAATACCGGCCACG
>JABDPD010000245.1 GCA_013042895.1 Boseongicola sp.
AAGCGGCACCTTGCTCAAAGGTTTCTTGCCATCGTTCAGCTGAAGGCGACAAGGCTTCAGCCCATGCATTCAAGCTATGAAAATCAGCGTCCGGAGCCATAGCTGCAGTCAGAAAAACAGCGTCCGCCTGCCCGCTTCCGTCGATTAACACCGTTTCCAGCCAATCTGAAAGGCTTGGTGCATCAAACACGTCTTGTGTTGCGATGGCGGTTTCCAGACCCTGACTGTAGGCATAGCCCCCAACCGGGAAAACCGGCGAAAGCCAATGAGTTAAGGTTAGCAGCCCTTCGTCAGTCATGGCTGTGATGGTGTGCGTGATCATGGGTATGGCCGTGGTCATGACCAAACGTTCGACCATGTCCATAAGCACCGCCTTCTGGAAGGAAGGGCTCGTGAACACTGGTTAATTCGGCACCAAGCTGGGTCAGCATGGCCTCAATCACGTGATCACGCGCAATGAGCAGCCGATTGGTTTCGATCTGACATGGCGTATGTCGATTGCCGATGTGCCAAGCATATCGAAGCAGGTCATTTCCCTTAACCTCCACCAGCTCTTCCTGCGCAGCCGTGATTGCAACCAAGCGTTCATCACTAAGTCTAAAGGCATCAGTATCGTTGAGATGCGTTGCACTCTCCAGATCCACCAGAAACCGTTCGCCCTTGACTGTCGTCAGTACTTTCCGACGCAAGAAACGGTCTTCATATGTGAGCGAACAACTCACTTCCGCGTCATTCCCGCGCCCTGTTTCAATCTTTTGACACAGCGGCAAGTTGGTCATGCCAGCCCTCCTTCAAAAACCAAAACGGCCCGCATCGGAGTTGCTCCGAGCGGACCGTGAAAATTCGCATTGCCCCAACATGAGGAGCTCGACACCAGAGGTGTCGGAATTATTAAAAGCCGGCGATGCCGGTGATGTGGCTGCGAGTTAGACCGTCGCGGTCGTAGCCGCGCGCCGCCAGTTGGTTGTCGTTCATTGCGAACAAGTCTTTGAAACGACTTGTTGGAGCAAGTGCGGACATAACGGTCGCGAAAAAGGCACGGGATACCATGAGACACCTCTGAGGTTTGAACGATTTGTTGATCTTGATAGCCGCTACTTGGTGGCGAAACGTCCCTCGGACTACTGCCAAGTTTGCAAGCCCGCCATGCGTTTTGGGCAGGGGTCATCATCGACAAATCTAGTGAACGAGAACTCATGCGCATCAAAACATGAAATAGCGCTGTGCCATCGGCAAAACCTCTGCTGGTTCGCAAACCAGTAATTCGCCGTCAGCGCGCACTTCATAAGTCTCGGCATTAACCTCTATGAACGGCATTGCGTCGTTCAAAACCATATCTTTCTTGCCAATCTCGCGACAGTTCCGCACAGCCAGCGTGTCTCGTTGCAAACCTAGTTCTTCGGCGATGCCAGCGTCCTTTCCCGCCTGACTGAGAAAGGCGACCGCGCTGCGCTGAACCGCGCGTCCCATACTGCCGAACATCGGTCGAGAATAGACCGGCTGTGGCGTTGGAATTGACGCGTTAGGATCCCCCATCTGGGCGACAACAATCGATCCGCCGAGCAAAACCATCTCAGGCTTCACACCAAAGAAGGCTGGATTCCAAAGGACGAGGTCAGCGCGCTTTCCCTCCTCAACAGAGCCGATATGTGCGCCGATCCCATGAGCAATAGCCGGATTGATCGTATATTTTGCGATATAGCGGCGAACGCGGAGGTTGTCGTTTTCTCCGGTTTCGTCAGGCAAACGACCACGTTGTTTCTTCATCTTATCAGCAGTTTGCCAGGTTCGGATCGCAACTTCACCAACGCGACCCATCGCTTGGCTGTCCGAAGCAATGATCGAAAACGCCCCCATGTCGTGGAGAATATCCTCTGCCGCGATCGTCTCGCGACGAATACGGCTCTCGGCGAACGCGACGTCCTCGGGAATCGCCTTATCAAGGTGGTGACACACCATGAGCATGTCCAAATGCTCTTCGAGCGTGTTGACCGTGTAAGGCCGCGTGGGGTTGGTTGAGCTAGGTATAACATTGGGCAAACCGCAGACCTTTATGATGTCTGGAGCATGCCCGCCTCCGGCGCCTTCGGTATGAAATGCATGGATCGTCCGCCCGCCAATCGCGTCGATTGTGTTTTCAACAAATCCGCTTTCGTTCAGCGTGTCGGTATGGATCATGACCTGCACATCCATCTTGTCGGCAACACCAAGACAGCAGTCGATGGCCCCAGGCGTTGTGCCCCAATCTTCATGAAGCTTTAGGGCGGCAGCCCCGGCATTAACCATCTCGCGGAGGGCATCAGGAACTGACGCATTCCCCTTTCCAGATAGCGCAACGTTCATCGGCACATCGTCCATCGCCTGTAACATGCGCCCGATATGCCACGAGCCCGGGGTACATGTGGTGGCAAGCGTACCATGCGCGGGTCCAGTACCTCCGCCCAGCATGGTCGTCATTCCAGAATGCAGCGCGTCCTCAATTTGCTGCGGGCAAATCCAGTGGATGTGCGCATCGAAGCCGCCCGCTGTCAGGATACGGCCTTCGCCTGCGATCGCTTCAGTTCCTGGACCTATGATAATGTCCACGCCGTTCTGAGTGTCCGGATTTCCGGCCTTGCCAATCTTGTGAATTTTGCCGTCACGCAGGCCGACATCGGCTTTGTAGATACCGGTATGGTCGACGATGAGTGCGTTTGTGATGACCGTATCAACGGCTCCATCCGCACGCGTTGTTTGCGCTTGTCCCATTCCGTCGCGGATCACTTTTCCACCGCCGAACTTAACCTCTTCTCCGTAGGTCGTTAAGTCACGTTCGACCTCGATAACGAGGTCTGTGTCAGCGAGGCGCAGCCGATCCCCGGTCGTTGGGCCATACATATCGGCATAGGCGGCGCGGCTAATTCGACTTGGCATATTCAGGCGTATCCTTCGCGTTTTGGCTATGTGAGATCGGGCGCGTCCATAAAGACTAATCCAGCGCGCCCATCACTTTCTGATTGAAACCGAAGATGGTCCGACTGCCTCCAATGGGAACAAGGCTCACCTCTCGACGTTGTCCCGGCTCAAATCGCACTGCCGTCCCGGCAGCTATATCGAGCCGCATCCCAAGTGCCGTGTCGCGGTCGAATTCAAGAGCTCCATTCGTTTCAGCAAAATGGTAATGGCTGCCAACCTGAATTGGGCGATCGCCCGTATTTGCGACCATCATAGATACGGTACTTGCCGCCTCATTCAGCGTGATTTCTTTGTCGCCCGGAAATATTTCGCCTGGAATCATTTATCTTCCTTAACTGTCATAGTCTGGATTTCTCGAAGCCTTCCACTTTGCCTGCAGGCGCGGCCCAAAGATGCCGAGAGCAGCCCCGATCGCAAGCGGCGCTGCATGTGGTTCGCCAAAGGCCATCGACAGGATCGCCGCGCCAACCAAACAGATTGCAAATGAAAACAACCGCATCTCGATTGGTGTCGCTGGAACGTCATCCAGCAAGATATTTTCGACAGCGGTTTTTACTTTCGGTTCAGCGTAAGGAGCTAAAGCCCCCGCCGCGATTCCCAGAATCAAAGTGCCCAGCATGATGTGTCCTCCTCCGTAAGATTCATCGCGATCCTATCAGATTTCATCGGATTGGGTGATGCACGGTGACGAGTTTTGTGCCGTCTGGAAAAGTTGCCTCGACTTGAACGTCGTGGATGATCTCGGCGATGCCTTCCATACACTGACTCTTCGACACCACATGAGCGCCCGCTTGCATCAAATCTGCGACCGAGCGCCCATCGCGCGCGCCTTCAACGACAAAATCAGTGATTAATGCAATCGCCTCGGGATGGTTAAGCTTAACGCCGCGCTGAAGTCTCTCTCGGGCAACCATAGCTGCCAAAGAGATCAGCAGTTTATCCTTTTCGCGAGGGGTCAGGTTCATCTTCTTCTTCCGTTCAGGTTTGCCAAACACGCGGAACGTCATTGACGCCAAGTGCTTTGATAATAGGAATAAAAATGCGGCGAATGTCCCAACTATCGTTGGCCTCGGCGCGTAAGATAAGGCGCTGCCCGAAGGCCGTTACTTGTGCGGGACCCATCACCAATTTGCGAACCTCAGCGAGCCGATCCTCGGCGTCGGTAGCGATGTAAACGAGACTTGCAAAAACGGTTTTGTCGGCGAGACCGGCGCCGTTGCTTCTTCGCGAAAGTGTGTCGCCAGTAATTCTCAAATGCTCAGCGTGTAGGGGTTGACCATCGTCGCCCCATACTTGGCGGATATCCTCGATACTGAGATGTTGGGGGGTTTCACCCATTGCTGCACGCCCCAACACCAGAGTTTCCACTCCCAGGAATCGAGCATCTTCTTGCATCGAAACCTGCAGTATCCGACGCAAGGATGACCTCTCAAACAGGATCGTTTCCTGAGGCATCCAAAGACAAAAACCGCCGTCTCCAACACGTATTTTCACCTCAACTTCGGCAATTCCACCGCTGCTCGCATAAGCCCGCTCCGCAGTTTGAGTTGCCGCCATGACAGTCGTACCGGAGGCGACTTCGAGGCCGTAGGACAAACGGTCACCGCCAGTCAGGCCACCCGAGGTGTTCAAAAAAACAACCTCGGTGACCTCGGAATGCACCCGTGGCATGATTGCTTTCGCTGACCCCTGTTGGAACAAATCCCGGACTGAACCATCTCCGCCGAGGGCGACTCGGGCAGCGCCTTTACTGCGTTGCTGAAGGGGTGTGGAGGCGTCGAGCATGAGCTTTCTTGGCCGATTTCTTGACGTTGTTTAACTGCCGTCGCGCCGCGTGAGGGTGTTTGAAGCTGCTCCCTGCACTTTGCGCACAAAAATACGCCTGATCGCCTAAATAT
>JABDPD010000247.1 GCA_013042895.1 Boseongicola sp.
GGTGGATAAACAGCCTGCGACGCCTTATGCGAAGGTGCTTGAGGTCAAGGACCTGCGCGTTAAGGATGACCACGGGGTTGAGCGCCTGAAGGGCGTGTCTCTGGACGTTCATGGCGGCGAGATTGTCGGGATTGCCGGTGTTGCTGGCAACGGGCAGTCGGAGCTTCTGGAGGTGCTTGGTGGGTATCGGCGCGCGAAGGGGTCGGTGTCTCTGAACGGCGAGCCGATTGACCTGACGGGGCGCAAGTCTGATGGGCAATCGCGGCGCGCCAAGGGTATCGCGCACGTGCCGGAGGACCGGCATCGCGAGGGGTTGATTCTTGATTTTCAGGCTTGGGAGAATATCGCGTTCGGGTACCACAACGACGCGGATTACCAAAAGAACCGTTGGCTGATGGATAACCGGGCCATCCGTAAGGACACTGCCGACAAGATGGAGCGCTTTGACGTGCGTCCGCCAAATCCGCATTTGACGGCGAAGAATTTCTCGGGCGGCAACCAGCAGAAGATTGTGCTTGCGCGCGAGATTGAGCGGAACCCGGAGTTGTTGCTGGTTGGCCAGCCGACGCGGGGTGTGGATATTGGTGCGATTGAGTTCATTCACCAGCAGTTGGTGGCTTTGCGTGACCGTGGGAAGGCGATTTTGCTGGTGTCGGTGGAGCTGGACGAGATCATGTCGCTGGCGGATCGGATTATCGTGATGTTCGACGGTCAGATCATGGGCGAGCGGATTGCTGGTCAGACGGATGAGCGCGAGTTGGGGCTGTTGATGGCGGGTGTCACGGACACGGGCCGCTCGCCTTTGGCGTCAGGCTCGACGGGCGCGATGCGGGTCGGAAATCCGGGACAGGGGGCTTAAGACATGGATGTGATGCCAAAATGGGCTGATGCCCTGCTGATTCCACTTATCTCGATCATGATCGCATTTGCGATCTCGGCTGGTGTGATTGTTGCTATTGGTGAGGACCCGATGGTGGCCCTCAACACGATGGTCACTGGGGCTTTGGGATCGTCCTATGGATGGGGTTATACCCTTTATTATACAACGAATTTCATCTTCACCGGACTTGCGGTCGCAGTGGCTTTCCATGCTAGAATGTTTAACATTGGTGGCGAGGGCCAAGCGATGCTGGGGGGTGTCGGTGTGGCTTTGGTTTGTTTGTTCATACCCTTCCCGCATTGGCTTTTGGCGCTTCCTGTTGCGCTGATCGGCGGCGCTTTGTTCGGGGCAGCCTGGGCCGCAATCCCGGCGTATTTGCAGGCGAAACGCGGAAGCCACATCGTGATCACGACGATCATGTTTAACTTCATTGCGGGCTCGCTTTTGGTGTTCTTGCTTGTGGAAGTTCTGAAGCCGGCGGGCGCAATGGACCCGGCGACGGCGAAATTCCCGGAAGGCACGCACTTGCCGACGTTCCAGGATATGTTCAGCTTTGGCGAGGCACCGCTGTTTCGTGGAGCACCTGCAAACGTGACGTTCTTCGTGGCGTTGCTGGCGTGCTTTGCCGTGTGGTTACTGATCTGGCGCACGCGTCTGGGGTATGCGATCCGTGCCTACGGACACAGCGAGCCGGCGGCTTTGTACGCAGGCATTTCGCCGACCAAGATCATCATGATCGCAATGCTGATCTCAGGCGGTTTGTCTGGGTTGATGGCGATCAACGCTGTGATGGGTGAGGCGGAACGGTTGGTTTTGAACTCGGTCGAGGGGGCCGGGTTTATTGGTATTGCCGTGGCGCTTATGGGGCGGTCGCATCCGTTTGGTGTGTTGCTGGCCGCTTTGTTGTTCGGGTTCTTATATCAAGGTGGCGCGGAGCTCAGTTTGTGGACGAATGTGCCGCGTGAGTTGATCGTAGTTATTCAAGCGTTGGTGATCCTGTTCACTGGCGCTTTGGACAACATGGTTCGGATGCCGCTTGAGAAGCTCTTCCTGATGTTCCGGCGCAAGGCGCCCGAGGCTGCCACTACGGCGGCGAAAGCGGCGGAGTAACGGACATGGATTTTCTCACTTTCCTTCAGATCTCTGACACCGCAGTCCGCTTTGCCATCCCGCTGTTATTTGCCTGCCTTGCTGGTCTCTTCTCAGAGCGCGCCGGTATTTTTGACATTGGGCTTGAGGGTAAGATGCTGGCTGCCGCGTTCTTCTCTGCCGCTATCGCCGCATTGACCGGGAATGTTTGGATTGGCCTTGCCGCGGGTGTGGGAGCGTCCTTGGCGTTGTCGCTCATCCATGGGCTGGCCTCAATCACGTTCCGGGGCAACCAGTTGATCTCAGGCGTTGCAATCAACTTCCTTGCGGCCGGTCTAACGGTCTTGATCGCGCAGGACTGGTTTCAGCAAGGCGGACGAACTCCGTCGCTCTCGGACTTTGGGCCAAACGCGCGGTTTAACTCGATCACTCTGCCCTATGCAGATCAAATGGAGGGCACCGGGCCTTTGGGACTGGTGTATTCCGAGTTGATCTCCGGACATTCGATCCTTGTCTACGTTGGCTTCCTCATGGTTCCGCTAACCTGGTACATCTTGTTTCGCACTCGGTTTGGCCTGCGACTTCGTGCCGTGGGTGAGAACCCGGCAGCGGTCGATACAGCAGGCGTTTCCGTTATTGGCCTGCGCTATGCTGCCGTTGCGATCTGCGGCATCCTGTGTGGATTGGCGGGCGCTTATCTTGCGACCGGACTACAGGCCGGTTTCGTCAAAGATATGTCATCGGGACGAGGCTTTATTGCGCTGGCAGCATTGATTTTCGCAAAGTGGAGACCTTGGTACGCGCTTTGGGCGTGTCTGTTGTTTGGCTTCTTGCAGGCTTTGGCGCTGCGCCCGGATGCAGTGGAACGACTGATACAAGTCGACATCCCTGGCCAGCTACTGGACGCGCTGCCTTACATCCTGACGGTCGTTATTCTGGCCGGGTTTGTTGGCAAGGCGATCCCTCCGCGTGCGGGCGGCGAGCCATACGTAAAAGAGCGTTAAGGCAGACGAAAACCCAATCGCTCCGAATTGTCGCAGCTGGCCTTATCAGCTTTGCCGATTTGGGCGTTGATTAGGTGGCCAAAGCAGGCGTAAAGGAAGCCATGCAAATTTACCTTCCAATCGCCGAGGTTTCGGTCAACGC
>JABDPD010000249.1 GCA_013042895.1 Boseongicola sp.
CCGTTCAACCCAGGCGATCAGGTCGGTCTGATCTGGGACGACGCAAATCTACACAAGCTTACGGCCTAGACACCACCTGAAATGGAGAAAAAACATGACCAAAATATCAAGACGAAATGTTCTCAAGGGCGGCGCCGCTTTCGCCGCCGGAACGGCACTTGGCGCACCAATGATCTGGGCCCAGAACATCAAAGACGTCACTCTGCGCCAATTCGGCACGGGCGTGTCAAACCTGAACGATGTGGCCAACAAAGTGAAAGAAGACCTCGGCTTCACGTTGGAAATGACGGCGCTGGATTCTGACAGCGTCACGCAACGTGCCGCAACGCAGCCAAACAGCTTTGACATTGCTGACATCGAATACTGGATCTGCAAGAAGGTCTGGCCTACCGGCAACCTCCAGGCAATGGATACGTCGAAGATCAAGAATTACGACAATATCGTGGGAATCTTCCGCAACGGCAAGCTGACCCCCGAAAGCACCATCGCGCAGGGCACCGCGCCGCACACGGTGGGGTTCACAGAAGGCCCGGAAGGTAAGGGTTTTGTGGACAACGAATCCGGTTGGATGACACTGATCCCGACCATCTACAATGCCGATACGCTAGGCATCCGCCCCGACCTGATCGGCCGCCCGATTAACAACTGGTCAGAGCTTCTCAATCCTGAATTCAAAGGTAAGGCGTCGATCCTCGACATCTCGTCGATCGGGATCATGGACATGGCAATGGTCGTGGAATCCATGGGTGAATACACCTACCCCGACAAGGGCAATATGACCCGAGAAGAGATTGATCTGACGATGAAGATCTTCACTGAGGCCAAGAAGAACGGCCAGTTCCGAGCCTTCTGGAAGTCCTTCGATGAAAGCGTCAACCTGATGGCGTCTGGCGAGGTGGTAATCCAGTCTATGTGGTCGCCTGCGATAACGGCCGTGAAGTCCAAAGGCGTGCCATGCATATACCAGCCGTTGGAAGAGGGCTACCGCTCATGGGGCGGTGGCATTGGCCTGTCGTCAGCGCTGACTGGGCTCGAACGCGACGCGGCCTACGAGTACATCAACTGGTATCTCGACGGCTGGGTTGGCGGTTATCTGATGCGGCAGGGCTACTATTCCGCAGTGCCGGAAACCTCCAAAAACTATATGTCCGAAAACGAGTGGGGCTACTGGTTCGAGGGCAAAGCGGCAACCGATACCATCACATCCCCAACCGGCGACACACTGGCGCAAGCAGGCGAAGTCCGCGACGGCGGCTCCTTCCAAGATCGTATGGGCGCTGTGGCCTGCTGGAACGCGGTTATGGACGAAAACCAGTACATGGTCCGCAAATGGAACGAGTTCATCGCGGCCTAATGACCAAAGGGATGGGCATGACTGTGCCCATCCCACCCCCGAGAAAGTTTCAACGTGCTGAAGAATAATACCCTGCTTGGATGGCTGATGGCACTGCCGATCACGGCGGTGCTTATGTTCTTTCTGGTTCTGCCCATAGTGATGATCGTCGTGGTCAGCTTTTGGCAAGCCACCGAATTCTCGATAATCCCGGCCTTTGACTTTGAGAATTACGAGTTTCTCTTTGGCTCAAAAGTTACCTACCGCGTGTTCTTCAACACGTTTAAATACGCCTTCATCACATGGGTCTTTACCCTCGGAATCGGCTTTACGGTCGCGTATTTTTTGGCCTTCCATGTCCGTAGTCTGACATGGCAGATCGTGCTATTTCTGCTCTGCACGATCCCGTTCTGGACCTCCAACATCATCCGCATGATTAGCTGGATCCCGTTTCTGGGGCGCAACGGTATCGCGAACTCAACGCTGATATCTTGGGGTGTGATCGACGAGCCGCTGGATTGGCTGCTCTTCAGTGATTTTGCCGTCATCCTCGCCTTCGTGCATCTTTATACGCTGTTCATGGTCGTCCCGATCTTCAACACGATGATGCGCATCGACAAATCGCTTATTGAGGCCGCACGTGACGCGGGGGCCTCCGGCGTGCAAATCCTGTGGAACGTGATCATCCCATTGACAAAGCCAGGCATTATGATCGGTACCATATTCGTGGTGACATTGGTGATGGGCGACTTCATCACGGTGCGCTTCATGTCTGGCTCCCAATCGGCCAATGTGGGCCGCCTCATCTCCAATGATATTGCTCTTTTGGCTTACCCCTCGGCCTCGGCCACAGCCGTGGTGTTGCTGCTGACGGTCCTCATCATCATCGGCATCATGCTGCGATTTGTCGATATCAGGAAGGAGCTTTAGAATGGAACCACGCTCGCGCTCGTTCTATGCTCTTTCAGTGTTCTTCGCGCTGTTCCTGCTGTTTCTCTACGGCCCCACGATCACCATCGCGATCCTGTCCTTCCAAGGGCCGGGCGGTGGGCTGACCTTCCCAATGCAAGGCACGTCCCTGCATTGGTTCCGTGACCTGTTCGAGCAACAAGCAGTTGGGGACATCTGGGGCAGTTTCCGCCGTAGCTTTGCACTTGGCCTGATGGTTATGGTCACCACCGTGCTTTTGTCGGTCATGGGTGGGCTCGCGTTTCGCAAGAAGTTCAAAGGCTCTAGCATTCTGTTCTACCTGATCATCACTTCTCTGGTGATCCCGTCCATCTTGATCTCGCTTGGAGTTGGTCTGATCTTCTCCCAATCCGGTCTGGATGTGCATTGGTCTACCTCCGGGTTCGGATCGCAGCTGACATGGACGCTGCCCTTTGGCCTGCTGATCATGTTTGCCGTCTTCAACCGCTTTGACAAAAGCTACGAAGAAGCGGCCCGAGACCTTGGCGCCACCTCATGGCAAACGCTGCGCTATGTGGTGCTGCCGATCATTGGCCCGTCGCTCATCGGTGTCGCGCTCTTTGGCTTCACGCTCAGCTATGACGAGTTCGCCCGCACCCTCCTGACATCCGGCAGCTACAACACCCTGCCGCTTGAGATCTTCGGGATGACGACCAACGTCACGACGCCAGTCCTATATGCCTTGGGAACCCTAACCACAGTCTTCTCGCTGCTGATGATCGGTCTGTTTTTGTGCCTTGCTTTTTGGGGCACACGCCGAAAGGCGCGCGCGGGGTCTGACGCTGGCAAGGGCATGCTATGATTGTTCTGATCAACCCCAACAGCACGACCTCCATGACGGA
>JABDPD010000253.1 GCA_013042895.1 Boseongicola sp.
GGTGCTTCGTTCGAGCTTGTTCTCAGGACTGCGCTGTCTCGATCTCGATTTTCCTTGAGGCCAGCAACAGGCCGACAAAAGCCAAGGCTCCCACCAAGAAATAGCACCCAAGCACGAACTGAATTTCAGGATACGTCATCAGCCCTACATCGGTCGTTGCTGAGGCCGCTAACCAAAGAGACACCGCAAAAAGGAGACGGCCCACAAGGCTCTTAATGGACAAGAACGTGGCTCTACTATCACTATTCAAAATTGGCTGTATGCGTGAAATCAGGAGCGGTCCGTGAATGGAAGAAGGGACCATTCTGAGGAACAAGAGCGTCACGGCAAAGACTGAATTCGTCAATGCCAGAGCCCCCACCAGAGCAACCTGAACGGACATCGCCAGCAACAATATTGCCGCTAGTCCAATGCGTTTACGCAGGCTTGGAACAATCCAAGATGCGGCCACCGAAACGAGCATCATTGTCATTGACACAAACCCGCTGACAACGGGGGCCTCGCCTGACCAACCGACTCTATCCAAGGCTTCCAATATGAAGGGTTGCCCAAAGACAAACGGGATGTGGCTGAAGCCATACATCAACGTGCTTAAGACGAATAACCAAATCAATACAGGATGCGTAAATGCCTCTTTTAAATGAAAAAATCTGATACTCTCACTAGTATGTGCGCCGGAAACACGCGGAGGTTCTGTCATCAAATAGGCGCAAATCGCCCAAGCGACCATCGCAATTGCCGTCGCCGCGAAAGCGAGTTCGTAAGCCACGAGGGACATCGTGCCCCCCGTCACAGCGGACAACGCAAGACCGAAGAAAGTGAACCGCCAAGCCCGCAGTTCCTGCTCCTCGACCTCTTCCGCGCGGTCGATGGACTTGAGCGACTCAAAAAGAATGGCACTGTCAGTTCCTGACACGAAGGCGGCACTTGTACCCCACAATATTTGTGCAAGTACGAAGGCTTCGAAGGACGTTCCGAACAACAACAGAAACGCCGCGCCGACTGCTGAAACAGCACTCAATAACAAGGTTAACCGGCGGCCAATTCTGTCCGAAAGGTAGCCTGAAGGCACCTCAAAAACGGTCGTCGCCAGGTCATATATTGCATATAAAAGCACCGCTTCGGCCGCGGAGAGTTTGTCTTGGAAGAACAGAAACCAAATCGCTTGCCAGAACAACAAATTCTGGAAAAACTTGAACCAGGGATAGAGCGCCACATTGCGCGACATTTGCGATTGAACGGTGGTCGCTTCTGACACCATACCGGTTACTCGCGTTGATCCGTTTTCAGACGATTTCGACCAACTCGATCTGGAACGTCAGGTCCTTTCCCGCCAAGGGATGGTTGGCGTCAAGGATTACAGCATCGTCCGACACCTCGGAAACCGTGACCATCACAGGATGTCCTTGCGACGATTGAAGCTGTAATTTGGTACCGATTTCAAGAGGAACATTATCTGGGATCTTGTTGCGCGGAAACGACTGAAGCGCTTCTGGGTTGTGTGCTCCATAGGCTTGATCTGCCGGAATATCGACAGTCTTGGACTGACCTTTGCTCATTCCATCAACAGCTGCGTCAAACCCAGCAATAACCTGACCCGTTCCCAGTTTGAATTCCAATGGATCGCGGCCCTCGGAACTGTCAAACGTCGAGCCATCGGCAAGCGTTCCTGTGTAGTGAATGCGAACGGTATCGCCAGATTTTGCTTCAGTCATCGGTGCCACTTTCTGTCAACGTGAGAATAGAATTCTTAGAACTTAACAACAATTCAGAGCCCCGTCTGTTCATAATCGTGAATGGCGCAGTTTTTACCTGATTTGTTTACCTTTCTTAATCCTCTGGGCACCGCACCCTCTTTCCACACCGGAGCACCCATGTCAGTCTGCAAAGCAAGTAATGGAGAGCACCGAAATGACTGTTACCACTTGCGTCTTCGATGCCTACGGCACGCTGTTTGATGTCACCGCGGCCGCCCGCCGGGCAGCTGAACAACCAGGCCAAGATCACCTCGCCGATGTATGGCCAAAGCTTGCTGCAGATTGGCGCTCAAAGCAGTTGCAGTACAGTTGGCTGCGCGCTGTCAGCGGCGACTATGTACCGTTCTGGGACGTGACCAAAGACGCGCTAGACTGGGCGATGGAGGCCGCAGAAATTGACGATGCCATACTGCGTGAAACGCTCTTGGCGCTATACTGGGAATTGCCGGCCTATAAAGAAGCTCACACCGTCCTTGCGACCCTAAAGGCGACCGGCTACGCAACCGCGATCTTGTCCAATGGCTCTCGTGATATGCTAGACGGAGCCGTTGATTTTTCTGGTACCCGCGAGTCCCTTGATAAAGTGCTTTCGGTGGATGACGTTAAGGTCTTCAAACCTGCCAGAGCCGTCTACGACATGGTTGAAACCAACCTCGGCGTTACTCCCGATCAAGTCCTGTTTGTCTCTGCCAACGGCTGGGATGCGGCGGGCGCAGCGAGCTACGGGTTTCATACGGCCTGGATCAACCGTAGCTCGGAGCCGATTGACCGACTCCCTGGAAAACCAACCCATGTCTTGCCCGATCTCACATCAATTCCCCAGCTGGCGAGCGCGCTCTGATGCCTGAATTTTTTGCGCCTGACGGTGCTCGAATTCATTACACAGACGACGGCGTCGGCATGCCCGTTCTGGCCCTGGCCGGGCTCACGCGAAACGGAAGTGACTTTGACTATGTCGCGCCGCAGTTTTCAGCTAAACGCTTCATTCGAATGGATTATCGTGGGCGTGGGAGCTCACAATGGTCGGGTGCTGAGACATATACAATACCGAATGAGGCCGCCGACGTACTTGCATTGCTGGACCACTTGAAACTTGACCAAGTCGCAATTCTCGGAACCTCGCGCGGAGGTCTGATAGCTCTTCTTCTCGCGGTTCTCGCTAAAGACCGCCTAAGTGGCGTTTGTTTTGTCGATATCGGCCCCGAACTTGGCTCAGCGGGCCTGGACACCATCAAGGATTATATTGGCAAAAATCCCTCTCAGAAGACTTACGACGAAGCTGTAGAGATGCGCTCAAAGCTTTTGGCAGGCTTCGAGAATGTGCCGGAGTCCAGGTGGCGCGAGGAAGTCGAAAGGCATTACATCGAAAACGAAAACGGCCTCGAGATTAACTACGATCCGGCCTTGCGCGACGCCGTCATCGCCGCTGGCACTCAGCCCATCCCCGATCTTTGGCCGTTGTTCGATGCGCTTGATGGCCTACCACTCGCGTTGATCCGTGGCGCAAATTCCGACCTGCTGTCGATCGAAACGAGAGACGAAATGGTGCGCCGCAGGCCAGACATGATCCAAGCAGATATCCCCGATCGCGGGCATGTGCCCTTCCTCGACGAACCCACCTCAAAGGAGGTCCTGAACGCATGGTTGAAGCTGCTCCCCTGATCTCGGAAATCGAAAGCGCGGCCGAACGCTTGTGTGGCCATGCGATCCGAACACCTCTCTTGAGTGCGCCCCTTTTGGACGTCGATCTTGGCCGACGGGTGTTTGTCAAAGCGGAATGCCTGCAAAAGACCGGGTCGTTCAAGTATCGCGGGGCCCGCAACGCTGTGGCCACCCTTACAGACGCCCAGCGCGCCGCCGGAGTGATCGCATTCTCATCCGGCAACCATGCCCAAGGTGTGGCTCTGGCTGCCAAGGAAATGGACTCGAACGCAGTCATTATCATGCCTTCGGACGCTCCGGCGTTAAAGATCATTAACACACGAGAACTCGGGGCCGAGGTTATCCTTTACGATCGAGAGACAGAAGACCGTGACGAGATTGGCAACCGGCTGTCAAGCGAACGCGGTTTGACGCTCATCAAACCTTTCGACAATCCCAACGTCATAGCTGGACAGGGAACAACTGGCCTAGAAATCGTCGAACAAGCGAAACGTGTTGGGGTTGAAAGCGCTGATGTCTTGGTCTGTTGCGGAGGCGGCGGCCTGACCTCCGGCATCGCCATCGCACTCGCAGCCCACGCCCCAACATTCAAGCCGCACACCGTTGAACCTGAGCATTTTGATGACGTCGCGCGCTCCCTTAAAAGTGGCAGGATTGAAACAAACACGCGTCGGTCAGGGTCGATCTGCGATGCGATCGTCACGCCCAGCC
>JABDPD010000255.1 GCA_013042895.1 Boseongicola sp.
TCGGTTTTCATCACAAGGCATCCACACTCCTTGAACTGGGCGAGTTCTTCGGATTCTGGCAGGCCCAGATAGTCGACCCAATCGCGCCAGTAGTGGTAGCCCTCCCAAGCGAAGGCGGTGCCGTCGAAGGTGGAATAGTGCATGCGGATGATTGCACAGGAACCCGCGGTGGAACCATGGCCGACCTGTGTGTTGCGGTCGAGGGAAAGCGTTTTGTAGCCTGCCTTCGCCATTTCAAAGGCCGTTGCGGTGCCGATCACACCAGTGCCGATTATGATTACTTCGATGGGGTTGCTCATTGGGTGTCTCCGGTCTGAACGGCCTGACAATAGGCGCGGAATTCGTCGATCTCGTGTTGTTGCGCATGACGGCCAGTGAAGCCGTAAAGGTAATGCGGCACCATTTTCATGCGTTGTTCAAGAGGTTCCTGCAGGTCGGCGTCGTTGTAGCCGTTTTGCATGTAATACAAGATACGCGCACGTGTGAGGGCCTCAGTTTTGGGGTAATCATGGCGTTGGAACATGGCTTGGATCGCAGCAATCCGAACATCTTCCGAGGCGTGCAGAACGCTGCGTACCTTGTCGGAACGCCGCGCCCAGTCGCGGACGGCGAAGTCGAAAGGGATCGAGAAAATCGCAGGATTCACAACGCAGTGGAAGACCTGATTGACGGCTTGGGTGATCGTTTCTGCAGGAGCGCTGGCTTTGGCAACAAGAGCGGCGGTATTGGTTTGTTGCCAATGATCGAGAAGCGCGTCGAGGAGGTCCTGGCGAGATTTGAAATACCAGTAAAAGGACGAGCGCGACACGCCGAGGCGATCGCTCATGGGCAGGATTTTGACCTGCTCGATGCCGTCTGAGATCAGGATGTCCTTAGCGACATTCAGCCAGTCTTGACGCGTGACCTTGATGTTGCCGACCAATGGTTCTTTGGAGGGATCGTCGCGGTGGAGGGGGATCGGCTGGCCCATCTAGCTCACCGGTTCCGCGCCGCCTTTGGCGGTTTCTCTAGCGATGTAATTGTGCAAGGCATCTCTTCGGTCGGCGTTGACATCAGGGCCTATTTCTTCGTCCAAGATGCGTTGCCAAATAGCCGTGGCGCGCGTCGTGGCGTCGATACTGCCAGCCTCAGTCCACGTCCCGAAGTTGGACCAATCGGCAGCGAAGGGTTGATAAAATTCCGTCTGGTATCGGGCCATGGTTTGCCCGGCGGCAAAGAAATGTCCGCCGGGGGCAACTTCGGCGAGAGCTTCGAGCCCAATCTCAGCGTCGGTGGCAGTGGTTTCGGCGCAAAGCTCGGCGACCATCTGCAATATCTCAATGTCGGTAATCAGTTTTTCATAACTCACCGTTAGACCACCTTCGAGCCAGCCAGCCGCATGGATCGTGACCGTCGCCCCGGCCATAAGACAGCCCCAGAGTCCGAACTGGGTTTCGCCTGCCGCCTGCACGTCGGAGGTGTTGGCCGCACTTCCTGCCGCCGAACGCCATGGCAGGCCGATGAGGCGCGCCATCTGGCCCGCGGCCAGGGAGGCTTTAAAATGCTCTGGTGTACCAAACGCAGGCGCGCCGGACTTCATGTCGACGTTCGACGTAAAGGTGCCATAGAGCACCGGCGCGCCCGGACGCACCAACTGCGTAAGCGTGATCGCAGCAAGCGCTTCGGCGTGACTGAGGGTGATTGCGCCTGACACGGTGATTGGGGCCATTGCCCCCATAAGCGTGAAGGGTGTGACGATCGACACTTGCCCTGCACGCGCAAAGTCGATCAGGCCCTGAGCCATTGGAATGTCGAGCTGACGAGGAGAATTGGTGTTGATGATTGTATAGGAATGGACGGAATTGTGGAGTTGATCGTCGGACAACCCCCTGAAATCCCTTAAAATTTCAAAGGATTGTTCGACCTGCGGTGTGCCGCGCGAAAAAATGAAAGGGAGTTTGTCAGAAAGAGTAAGTTGCGCTTCCATGGTCATGTAGTGGCGGACGTTTGTGGCCACGTCTTGTGGCTCGATCAAGGGTGGGACCATTTGCAGGACGTCGAAGTATTGAGTGAGTCGCGTCAGATCGCGAAAGTCGCTTGCAGTGCCGGGGCGTCTGCCACGAGTCAGATCGGTTGCATGAGGCGCGCCCGCTCCGGGTTGAAAGACGACGCTGCCGGGCTCGAGGATGACGTCGCGCTCGGGGGTTGCACCGTGGGCGTGGATTGACTTCGGCGCACTGGCGAGTGCGGCCCTAACCATGTCACGGCCAATATGGATCATGTCGCCATTTTGAGGATCGCTCCTCCGCGCGTGAAGTGGTCACGCGCGTCAGGAAGAAGCACTCGGATACCAAGGTTCTCCAGCACATCAAAAGCCGCTTCGTGCATGGCCTCGATGCGGTCGTCACTGAAGACCTTCATCGGCGGGAAGGGGTTCTTCAGATTTCGGTAATTGACCTCGCGCGTCACAGCAGGCGGAGCCCCCCGGCCCCGCCGTTTTGGTCGCTCGCGTGGTGCGGTTTCGCTCATCCGCGCATCGCTTTGCCGGTTGGGTCGTAAGGTGACGGCGCGATGACTTTGGCGGCGCGCGCCTTTCCGACAACGTGAACCATCAAAGAGGTCCCCTCGGCGGACTGCTCAACGTTGACTAGGGCCATGGCAAGGGACTTGTCTACAGTGTGGCCGTAGCCGCCAGACGTGACAAAACCGACGAGCTGGTCGCCAGTCCAGACCGGCTCATAGCCGCTTGCGTCCGCGTCGTCGGCATCAATCTCAAGCGTGACGAGTTTCTGCGCAGGCCCGCCGCCATCGCGCTCGGCAAGCGCGGCTTCACGGCCAATGAAGTCACCCTTGTCCCAGGCAATCCAACGGTCCATTCCGGTCATACCGGGTGTGCGGTCCTGGGTGAATTCTGCGGACCAGATGCCAAATGACTTCTCAAGACGAAGTGAAAGCATGGCGTTGAAACCATATTCTTTCATGTCGAACTCGGCACCGGCTTCGAGCAGACTCCGGCGAAGTTTGACGTGATCGCCCATTCGGCAGTTGATCTCGAAACCCAACTCTCCGGCGACGGACATGCGCGCCACTTTGGCAGACACCAAACCAACGTCCATCTCAGCGCAACCTAGGAATGGCAAGTTGATATCCTCGTTAACGAGTTTTTGGAGTACCTTCCGGCTGTTGGGTCCGGTGAGAGCAAAAGCGGCGACTTCTTCGCCCAGATCGGCGATCGAAACGCCGTCGGAGATGTGGTCCATGAACCAACGCATGTGCCAAGTTCGAAGGTTGTAGGATCCCATGATCCACCATGTTCCGTCGCCCCAGTTCAGGACGGTAAGGTCACCCTTCAGCCGACCTTGGGGCGAAAGCATGACTCCAAGGCGCGCACGCCCCAGGGGCGGGAGTTTGGTGGCCAGCAGATTGTCGAGCCAGGCTTCGGCATTCGGGCCCGTAACTTCAAAGCGGGAAACGGCAGTCATATCGACCATGCCCACGTTATCCCGAGCGTTTCGACATTCGGCTCCGACGATGTCATGGGCGTTGGATCGCTTGAGGGTAAGGTTTTCCTCAAAGTCCTCGGAAGGCGCGAAGTAGAGTGGCGTTTCGAGGTCCCAGCTATTGCCCCACCGGCAACCAGCTTCGGTCATTGAGTCATGTGCTGGGGCCATTTTGAGTGGGCGTCCGGCAGGAAGTTGTTCGTTCGGGTAGGACATCACGAAACGGCGGGAGTAGAACTGGCCGGTGGTTTCTTTGATGTACTGACGATTTTCGGCAAATTTGCCGTAGCGCGCCACATCCATTGAAAAGACGTCGGCTTCGGGCTCGCCGTGGATCATCCACTCGGCAAGCGATTTGCCCACGCCGCCGCCCTGAAGGAAGCCAGCCATGACGGCACAAGCGGACCAGTAGCCCCGTTTTCCGGGGACCGGGCCGACAAGTGGATTGCCATCTGGGGAGAACGTGAAGGCGCCGTTCACCCATGTCTTGATGCCAACATCTTGGATGGCAGGATAGCGTTCAAAGCCGAGGGTGAGCTCGTTTTCGATGCGGTCGAGTTGTTCCTGGAACAGTTCTTCGCCATACCCCCAAGGCGCGCCGTCCATGGCCCAGTGTTCGTGTTCGATCTCATAGATGCCGACAAGGACGCCTTTCTGATCCTGACGCATGTAAGTGAAGCCTTCGAGGTCGACAGTCATCGGCATTTCAAAATCGACCGCGGCAACCTCGGGGATGGTGTCGGTGATAAGGTAGTGGTGTTTTAGGGGCGAGACGGGCAGTTCGATACCTGCCATCCGACCAACCTGTTTGGCCCAAAGGCCAGCGGCGTTGACCACGTGCTCGCAGGTGATCGTGCCCTTGTCAGTGACAACTTCCCAGCCGTCTGCGGTCTGGATCAGTTCTTCTACCTTGGTTTCTTCATAGTATTCCGCACCACGCTTTTTCGCAGCGGTTGCATAGGCCTGCACGGTACCGGTGGTGTCGATGTAGCCTTCGCGGTCGGCCCACATGGCACCCAAAACGCCGTCGGTGGACATAATGGGACAGCGTTCCTGCGCCTGCTCGGGGGTCATCAATTCGCAGTCGTCAATGCCGATTGATTGGAAGATGCGATAGTTGGCCTGAAGCCATTCCCAACGTTCCGGCGTGCCAGCGAGCGTAAGACCTCCGGTCATGTGGAGGCCGATATTTTGGCCGGATTCCTTCTCGATCTCAGTCAACAGATCGATGGTGTAGGCTTGGAGTGAAGCCATGTTAGGGTCGGCGTTGAGGGCGTGAACACCGCCCGCCGCATGCCAGCTTGAGCCGGAGGCAAGACGGCGACGTTCAAGCATGACAACATCTGTCCAGCCGAACTTGGCGAGGTGATAGAGAACTGAGCTTCCGACAACTCCGCCGCCGATGACGACGACTCGATAGTGAGATTTCATATGTGACCCCTCTCGCTTTGGCGCTTTTGAGGACAGCGTGCGGGAGATCACGGAGCAAGACTAGACAATTATGTCCAATACTATCCTGAAAACGACATTTCTCACCGTCTGATTAACTCAGACGAGCCAGTTTTGAATGGCTTGGGTGGTCGGCAAGGGCGCCTCGAGAGTGGGGAGATGGCCGGCATTCTCGACGGCAACGAGGGTCGCATGGGGCGCAAGGCTGTGCATCAGATGATGGCGCTCGGGTGGACAGAGGCGGTCTTGTGCGCCGTAAAGGATCAAGGTCTTGTCAGGTGCACTTGCAAGCGAGGCTCTCAGGTCTTCTCGGTCCCGGAGCGCAAGAGATTGGGCTTCGAAAACGTCCGGGCCAAGGTCTTTTGCCATCGCCATACAAACGTCCATGATTGCGGATTTCCTTGGACTATCAACAAGGTACGCTGGTTTGAGTTCATCGCGCATAATGGCTTCAAGTTGACCGGCGTGGACGTCAGCGATCTGGCGGGTACGGACGTCAAAATTCGCGGGCGCGTCGGCCAATGGTGTCGTGTCCATAAGCGCAAGATGCGTGATACGGT
>JABDPD010000258.1 GCA_013042895.1 Boseongicola sp.
CGCCTAACATGCAGCCACCCTTGTAATGGATGTCGTCGGCATATCGATCCACTGTCGAGCAAAGCGAAATGACCGCCTTCATCCCTTCAGGTCTTAACGCCGCAACCTGCAAGGAGTTAAATCCACCCCAGGAGATCCCCATCATCCCCCAATCGCCTGTCGACCAAGGCTGAGCGCGGACCCAGTTCATTACGTTAACCGCATCCCGCCATTCCGTTAACGTATATTCATCCTCCATTGATCCTGATGAATCGCCGTTTCCGCGCATATCAACGCGGATACAGGCATATCCATGGCCAGCCAAATAAGGGTGCGTAAGCTCATCTCGCGCAATCGTACCGTCACGCTTTCGATAGGGAAGATGCTCCAAAATGGCAGGAACAGGGTTGTTTTCGGCGTCCTCGGGCAACCAAATCCGCACCGACAACTCCACTCCGTCCGGCATCATTATTCGCTGATCCGGCCATTCCATAACGCGTCTTGGAAAATCGCTTCGATGTTTCATGAAATACCCCTTCGCCGCTTCCACGTAACCACGCAACAAGCGATCTGAAAAGACCGCGTTGACGCCGATAGATGGACGGCTACCTCGTGAACTATGAAACGCGCACTTGTTATAGGGGCTTCCGGAGGGATCGGAACGGCCGTCTCACACGAACTGGCTTCTCGTCGTTATGACTTGACCGGGCTTTCGCGGAGAGTTGACGGTTTGGACGTCACCAATGAGGCCAGCATCCAATCGCACCTCGGCCATCTAGAGGGCCCGTTCGATCTGATCTTGGTTGCCACCGGCGCGCTTGAACCGGGCGGCCATGCGCCGGAGAAGGCCGTTCGAGAAATCACTCCTGAAGCGATGGAGGCCGCCTTCCGCATCAATGCGATCGGACCAATGATCATTTTAAAACATAGTCTTAGGCTGATATCAAAAGACACCCCAGCAATCTTTGCGGCATTGTCCGCACGGGTTGCCTCAATTGGCGACAACGGCATAGGTGGCTGGCACAGCTACCGGGCATCTAAAACGGCGCTGAACCAATTCATCCACGGCGCTGCGATCGAACTGAAGCGCACACACAAGAACGCAACGGCCGTTTGCCTGCACCCCGGCACCGTCGAAACTGCCTTCACAGAAAAATATGCGGGCCGCCATAAAACTGTTCCGCCGCATGAAGCAGCCACCAATCTTATTGACGTCATGGAAAGTTTGACGCCCGACCAGTCGGGCAAGTTTTTCGATTATGCCGCGCGAGAAATCCCCTGGTGAGCCGGCTTGTCCTCGTTCTTGGCGACCAGCTGACTTTCGACATTGCGTCCCTAAAAGCCGCCGACAAAACTAAGGACATCGTTGTCATGGCGGAGGTGGCGGACGAAGCGTCCTATGTTCCTCATCATCCCAAAAAAATTGCCTTCCTTTTCTCAGCCATGCGCCATTTCGCCGAAAACCTAAGGCAAGTCGGTTGGCGGGTTAACTATACCAAGTTTGAAGATAGCGGCGCTCACGCTTCAATCGGAGCTGCGCTCTTGGCAGCTGCAGAGGAACACAGATGCTCAAAAGTGCTGGCCACCGAACCCGGCGAATGGCGGCTGTTAAAACATCTTAACGACATACCCCTGGACGTGACGCAGTTGGAAGACGACCGATTTGTCGCCAGCCATGCCGAGTTCCTTAGTTGGGCTGAGGGAAGAAAAGAATTGCGGCTTGAATGGTTTTACCGGGAAATGCGCCGCAAGTCCGGGCTGTTGATGGACGGTGATAAACCGGAGGGCGGTAAGTGGAATTTTGATCAGGACAATCGCAAACCTGCACCGGGCGGCGTCGACTTTTCGGGGCCTATGCACTTCCGCCCTGACCACATTACGTCCGAGGTTCTTGATCTGGTCGAAACGCGCTTCGGTGATAATTTTGGCGACCTTCGTCCGTTTTGGTTCGCAGTAACATCTGATGATGCGCATCGCGCCTTGGCTCATTTTGTCGACGGTGGCTTGGCAAAGTTTGGTGATTATCAGGACGCGATGCTTTCGGATGAGAGGTTCTTGTGGCACGCGGTTTTGTCCATGTATCTAAACGTCGGCCTGCTTTCCCCGCTTGAAGTCTGCCGTGCGGCCGAGTCCGCATGGAAAGATGGAAGGGCCCCTTTGAACGCGGTCGAGGGGTTTATCCGGCAGATCATCGGGTGGCGCGAATTCGTGCGTGGCATCTATTTCCACGAAGGCCCTGACTATGTCTCTCGCAATTTTCTTGACCATGATCGCGCATTGCCAGCCCTTTATTGGGGGGGCGAAACAAAGATGCATTGTCTGTCGCAGGCCGTCGATCAAACCCGTGCGGAGGCCTACGCCCACCACATCCAGCGCCTTATGGTTACAGGAAATTTCGCGCTTCTGGCTGGGGTTCATCCGCACGAGGTTCATGAATGGTACCTTGCCGTATACGCCGATGCTTACGAGTGGGTCGAAGCCCCAAACACAGTTGGCATGAGTCAGTTTGCTGACGGCGGGGTCGTCGGCTCAAAGCCCTATGTGTCGTCGGGTAACTACATTGACCGGATGTCGGACTACTGCAAAACCTGTGCCTATTCGGTGAAAACAAAGACGGGTGAGGGGGCTTGTCCTTTCAATTTGCTCTATTGGCACTTCTTGGATCGGCACCGAAAACGTTTCGCGTCAAACCCGCGTATGGGCAATATGTACCGGACGTGGGATCGGATGAATGCCGATAAACGAGAGACAATTATTGCCGAAGCAGATGCGTTCTTGCGCGCGCTTGAGAATGGCGATCCGGTTTAGGTGCCCCGGCCTTTCTGCCGCGACCCGTTGGAGGGGGCTAGTCCTCCAGACCACCCCGCAGCATTTAGGGAAGGGTGAAGTTAAGACAGGTTAATTGCTGTCACCGTCCGTGCTTGTCAGCGCGCCGTTTTCCCAAGCGCCAGTACGCTCTTCGCCCGTCGCATAGCGAATTGTCCCAGTGCCTTGGCGCTTGCCACGTACAAACGCACCTTCATAGACATCTCCGTTTGCATAAGTCGCAACGCCTATCCCGTCGATTTCGCCCGCGTTCCATTCACCCACATAGGTGAAGCCATCGGGCATAGTGATCTTGCCCTGACCTTGGCGCTGGCCAGCAACGAAGCTGCCTTCGTAGACAGTTCCGTCCGAATAGGTGGCGAGACCTTCGCCTTCGCGCTGCCCGTTTATCCATCCGCCTTCATAGGTGTAGCCGTCAGCAAATGTCATTTTGCCTGTGCCGTGCATTTTGGCATTAAGGAAACCGCCCTCGTAAACCAGACCATTTGCGTAAGTGGCGACGCCTTCGCCTTCGATCACGCCCGCAACCCATGCTCCTTCATAGGTATTACCATCTGGGTAGACGATTTTGCCGGTTCCGTCTGCCAAATCGTTCTTGAATGTCCCGGCGTAGACCGAGCCATCGGGGTAGGTGACTTCGCCTTCTCCTTCTATGCGTCCATCGACCCAACCGCCGGAATAAACGTAGCCGTCGGTGCCAGTGAAGGTGCCTTGACCCTGACGCCTATCGGTTTCGAAAGTGCCTTCGTAGATGTCGCCATTGGCGTAGATGACGCGTCCTTGACCCTGACGTTTTCCGTCGACGAGGTCCCCCTCATAAACGTCGCCGTTAGGTTGTGTTAACGAACCTGTTCCATTGATCTGACCATTGGACCACTGTCCAACATAGACCAGCCCATCGGGCATTGTCAGAGTGCCGCGACCGTCACGCGCACCGCGCACCAGCTGGCCTTCATAGACCGCGCCGTCTGGATACTGGATCGTGCCGGTGCCTTCGCGAATTCCCTTGTTCCACTGGCCTTCATAAATATAGCCGTTTGGGCTTTCCATGCGCCCCTGTCCGTCGTGCAAGGCATCCACGAAACCACCTTCGTATTTTACGCCGTTCGCATAATTCGCAACGCCTTGGCCATTGATCTTGCCGTCGCTCCATTCGCCTTCATAGGTCCCCCCGTCGGCAAAGACTATCTTGCCTCGGCCCTCTGGCTTGCCGGTCGCAAATTCACCTTCGTAAACGGATCCATTAGGAAATTCGGCGCGACCCTGCCCGCGGATTTCACCGTCCTGCCACTCGCCCGAATAGACATAGCCGTTGGGCAGTCGGTAGGTTCCCGTGCCGTGTTGTTTGCCATCCCGAAAAGTGCCTTCGTAGACGCCGCCGTCGTCGTATTGCTTTGTAATCACCTGGCCGTCTTGCGCCCACGCCGCCCCGCTCAGTGCCAGAACTGCACAGGTTGTCACTAGCTTTAGCCTCAGTCGATTTGCCACGATCGGTTCCACTCTTTTTTGCGCCCGGTTCACTAAATCTAGTTGAGCAGCCAAAGGCTCGCAACGCTTTTCCGGTGCCTGCACCCTTTCCCTTCGGCGCATCTCTGCTAAGACACGAATTGGGCTTGGAGAGTGCGCATGACAAACCGCTTCCGCATCACGCTTGGGCAGTTGAACCCAACCGTCGGAGATTTGGCTGGTAACAAGGCTAAGGCATTGGCCGCATGGGAAGAAGGCCGTGCGGCGGGTGCAGATTTCGTTGCTCTGCCTGAGATGTTCATCACTGGCTACAACACACAAGATTTGGTGATGAAACCCGCGTTTGCGCGCGATGCGATGGCCCATATCGAGGCGTTGATGGCCGAGACAGCAGATGGTCCGAGCCTGGGAATCGGCGGACCTCTGCTTCAGGGTGGTAAGCTTTTCAATGCGTATCATGTCCTCAAGGGCGGGCGACTTGTGCGTCAGGTCTTGAAGCACCATCTGCCAAACGAAACCGTCTTTGATGAGGTGCGCCTCTATGAACCGGGGCCATTGGCCGGTCCTTATGATCTAGGTGTTTTGCGAGTTGGAACGCCCATCTGCGAGGATGCTTGGCATGAAGACGTGCCTGAGGCGCTTGAGGAAAGTGGCGCCGAGATTCTGTTGGTTCCGAATGGCTCGCCCTACTATCGCAACAAGTACGACACGCGTCTAAATCAGATGGTGTCGCGCGTTGTCGAAACTGGTCTGCCATTGATTTATCTTAACATGGTTGGCGGGCAGGATGATCAGGTTTTTGATGGTGGAACCTTTGTTCTGAACCCGGGCGGCGAGCTTGCGATGCGCCTACCTGTATTTGATGAAACCATCGCTCATGTCGACTTTGAAGAGACCTCGGAGGGCTGGAAAGCGGTCCCCGCCGAGATAGCCACATTCCCGGATGAGTGGGAGCAGGACTATCGCGTGATGGTCGAATCCTTGCGTGACTATTTCCGGAAGACAGGTTTCAAAAAGGCGCTTTTGGGCCTGTCTGGCGGGATCGATTCTGCGATTGTCGCGACCATTGCGTCCGACGCTCTTGGCCCCGAAAACGTGCGCTG
>JABDPD010000260.1 GCA_013042895.1 Boseongicola sp.
CGTCTGGACTTTGGCGATACCTCAATCTCTCGAAATAACCATGCAGCCGTCGCCTATGACGACGAGCAGGGCAAGTTTTTCCTCGGTCACGGGGGCAAATCAAACCTCGTCCGTCTGAACGGCAAGCCGGTCCTGTCGACGGAAGAACTGGCTGACGGAGACATGGTTCGCATTGGTGAGACAACACTGAAATTTGTAGCGCTCTGCGGTGAAGATTTCACCTGGGCGTCTACTGAAGACGAAGGGGCCTCGGCCAAGTAATGACGAAGTCGCCTGACATAAGGTTTGACGTTGCATCTGTCCTCAATCGTGGTTGCCGCGATTATCAGGAAGATGCGATTGCAACGGACTTCCCGCGTGGCGCGGAGTTCGGCTATGCGGTCCTGTCGGATGGCATGGGTGGACACGCGGCCGGGGACGTTGCGTCGAAAATTGTCGTGACCGAAATGTTCAGCGAGCTGAAATTCCAGTCCTCGGACACAAAATCTTTCGTTGAGAATGTTTGCGATGTTCTGAAGGGCGCAGCCGTGTCGGCCAACGCTTGTATGGCAGCGCATACGACGAACAATCCGGACACCGCCGGAATGGGTGCAACTTTGGTAGCGCCGGTCTTCCTGCGCGACAAGTTGTTCTGGATTTCGATCGGCGACAGTCCTCTTTATCTCTATCGCGAAGGACAATTGCGCCAGTTGAATGAAGATCACTCGCTTGGGCCGCATATTGACTACATGGTACGGTCAGGAATGATGTCCGAAGATGTGGGACGTAATCATCCGGACCGCAATGCGTTGACTTCGGTGCTTATCGGCGAGACGATCGAACGCATCGACTGCCCCGAGGTGCCTTTCCAACTGCGCGATGGTGATATTCTGGTGGTCGCCAGCGATGGACTTCAGTTCTTGTCCAACAGCAAGATCAGAAGTGTGTTGCGCGGCAGCGATGATCAGCCCTCGACACAGATTGCAGATCGCTTAATGAGCGAGCTGACAACGCTTGGGGATCCTGAGCAGGACAACATCTGTTTCTCGGTCATAAAAGTGCGCTTTAAGGCGCAGCCGGAAGACAAAGCGAATGTCTTCGCGCCCGAGTTCGAAAACCGCGCTACGCGTCGTCGTCAAGTTACGACACGGCCGATCAAGCCAAAGTCCGCGCCAGTAGAAGAACCGGCAACCGCACGTCAGGAGCCTCCAGAGCATGCGCAAACTGCGCCAAAGCCCAAGAAGCCTGAGCGTGACGGCGGCCCCATCTTTCTTCGCCGCCGTTGGCTAGCTTCGGATGGTGGAGCATGAAGGATAGCATCGGAGACGAAGAGGTCATCTCGCGGTTGCAATTCGCGCTCGCGACCGAAGCTTTGCCGCATGCGGCACGCGAACATGCTTCTCTTTTGCTAAAACGTCTTTCATCGCCGGTGCGTGCTTCGGTGCTTGGATTGCCAGGAACAGGCAAGTCTGAACTGTTGAATATGTTTGTTGGCAAGCAGCTTCTTCCCAAGGACAGCAAACTGCCAACAACCGAACTCACATATGGCGCTGTTGAACGGATTATTGTCACGGACGCCAATGGAACACGCAAAGTCGTTGAGGGACTGGATTTTGAAACGGCACGTTCAATAGTTCCGGCTTTCATGCGTGTCGAAATGCCGGTGCCATTGCTGCAACGTGTAAGTCTGCTCGAGGTCGTCACCGATGGCTCATCGACGCAGTTCCAGTCGGCGATAGACTGGGCTGTGCGCCGGACGGACATTGCATTGTGGTGTACCCAGTCGTTTGGTGAGGCTGAGGCAAAGCTTTGGGCGCGCGTTCCCGATAGTCTGAAAGATCACGCGTTCCTTATCCTGACCAAGGCAGATGTGTTGTCTTCAAAAAACGCTTTGTCCTCACGAATCGCTGAACTTGAAGCGGTGGTCTCGGAAGAGTTCCATTCGCTCTTCGCCGTCGCAACGTTGCAAGCGATCAAGGCGCATGGTGCCAACGGCGAAATCGACGACTCGATCTATCAGGCGTCGGGGGGCGGCGCGCTTAGCGCGGAAATACTCCGCCACGCAGAGCGTGGACGCCGGGCTGATGTGGATAGCGCGCATCTGTTTCTTGCACGGTATCAGATCGAGAGCGTTCCTGCCAAAGCGCAACCGATCGAAAGCGTCGAACGACCCGTCCTGGCACCATCTGCCGCGGCCGAGGCCTTCACTCCACCACCTGCACCTGCAATGGCCAAAGGCCCCACGGTTCATGATGAAATCGTTGAAAATGTGGTGCTTTTCTCAGATTCCGTACGTTTTTTACGTAGACGTGGAGATGGATTACTTCAGGCTGCGAGCGAGCTTGGTCGCGGAAAAGCGGATCAGCTTGTCTCACAATGCGTGGATGCGGTTGAACATCTTGTGGATGTTTTCAGTGATGACGACTCCGGTTGCGAGGCCGCAGACGCGTTTCTTGATGATCTTAACGAGGCGTCCGAACTTATGGTGCTGATGCAGGTCGAGAGTGGTGATGCTTCTGCAGCGGATGCGGTGACGCTGTTGCTTCAATTGCGCCGTGAAATGGAAATGAAATTGGCAGCTTAGGAAGGTTGAGCACACAACATTGACCGAATATCCGTCACAAAAAGGCCAGATTGGCGGGGAATTCTAGCGCAGTTCGAAACGATGGCGTCTGAACATCCAAATTGTGACCGGTCGGAATGGCCCTTCGGGTGTGTGTGTTCGTTAGGTAGTAGATATGAAAGTTGATACGAGGATCATGGAAGAAGGTGCTGCCCCAGCTGCTGGCAATGCGCATCTCCTTGGACGCGGGTTCGAGGGGCTGCAGCCCTACCTGAAGAAATCTCGTGCGCTGCGTCAGGCTTTGGTCGCATTGGGCAAGATGGGGGACAAGTCCACCAATCGCACAGCGCGTCGCCTGCATCATCAACTGAAGCACGCTGAACCCTCCATCACGATGATTGGACAGGTGAAGGCGGGCAAAACGTCGCTTGTGAATGCGATGGTTGGATTTCCCGATCTGCTACCAGCGGACGTGAACCCGTGGACGTCTGTGGTCACGTCACTGCACCTGAACCCGCATGTTTCGCAGGAAGACAATCGCGCGAGCTTCCGTTTCTTCGATATGGAGGAATGGAGCCGTTTGCTGGATCGTGGTGGGCGCATCGGTGAGCTTGCAAGTCGCGCAGGCGCTGAAGACGAACTTGAGAAGGTGCGCGAACAGGTCATCGAAATGCGTGAGAAATCCCGCGAGCGTCTTGGCGACAAGTTCGAATTGCTTTTGGGCCAACAGCATGACTACGGC
>JABDPD010000270.1 GCA_013042895.1 Boseongicola sp.
GGTGCGGCACGCTTTCCCAATCGTCGATCAGCACCTGTGGATCGGAGGTATAGACCTGCAGGCCGGTCTCCCCATTGGTGATCGTGGTGCCGAGGAACCGGCCGATCAGGTCCGAATAGGAGATCGCGAACATCATCTGCGCGAAGGCCAGTGTCAGGATCGAGAAATAGATCCCCGATCGCCTCAGCGACACATAGCCGATGGCCACTGCGAAGATGCCCGCGACGATCACCGACAGCATGACCGCGGGGATCACGTTGTAGGTGAAGAGCTTGTAGATCCAGACCGCCGCATACGAGCCCATCCCCAAAAAGGCCGCGTGGCCGAAGGACAGATACCCGGTCAGACCGAACAGGATGTTGAAGCCGATCGCGAAGATGCCGAAGATCACGAACTTCTGCATCAGGTCGGGATAGCCTGCGTTGAACTGAGCCAGCGAACTGTTCGCAGGGAACGGGTTCAGCAGAAAGGGCGCCAGCAGGGCCAGCACGGCCACGATGATCAGTAGCGATGTGTCTTTTTTATTGAGACCCAGCATGGATTAATCCTCCATCACGCCTTTGCGGCCCATGAGCCCGCGTGGACGGGTCAAAAGCACGATGATTGCGACAAGGTAGATGATGATCTGGTTGATCCCCGGAATCGTTGTCGTGGCCCAGGTCGTCGAGGCGAAACTTTCCAGAATGCCCAGAAGAAACCCGGCCAGCACGGCGCCCGGAAGCGAGCCCATGCCGCCGACGACGACGACGACGAAGCTCAGGACCAGAAAGTCCATCCCCATGTGATAATTCGGCGGGTTGATCGGTGTGTACATCACACCGGCCAGACCCGCGACGGCGGCGGCGATGCCGAACATGATGGTGAACCGCTTGTCGATGTTGATCCCCAGCATGCCGACGGTTTCCCGGTCGGCCATTCCGGCGCGCACGACCATTCCGAAGGTCGTGAATTGCAGGAAGCCGAAGACACCGGCGATAATCAGCATCGCGAAGCCGAAGTAGATCATCCGCCAGTAGGGGTAGATGATGACGTTGGGATCGAAGCCCAGAAGCGACCCGAAATCAAACGATCCCTTGAAGACGTCGGGTGCCGGTGTCGGGATGGGGTTGGCGCCGGAGAAGTACTTGATGACCTCTTGCAGCACGATGGCCAGACCAAAGGTCACAAGGATTTGGTCGGCATGGGGACGCTTGTAGAAGTGCTTGATAAGGCCGCGCTCCATCGCAATGCCGATAAGGGCCATGATCGGGATCGAGAATAGGATTGCCAGAGGGACAGACCAGTTGATTATGCCTTGTCCAACCTCCGCTCCGAATAGATCATAAAGGTACGGTACATCGACTTTCAACGGGTTGCCGAGGAAGTCGGTCCGAGTTTCGTCAATCACTTCGTGGCTGAGGCTAAGGAGCCTCTGAAGCGTTACTGCGCAAAATGCGCCAATCATGAACAACGCACCGTGCGCGAAGTTAACCACGCCTAGCGTGCCAAAGATAAGTGTCAGACCGAGCGCAATCAGCGCATAGGCAGACCCTTTATCAAGGCCGTTTAAAGTTTGCAGAATAATGGCGTCCATGATCCCCACCTTTTGGCAATTTGGTTTGGAATTTCGGCCGCGTTTGCGGTCCGTAGTAAAAGGGCGGAAGGAGCCTTCCGCCCTTTATTTTGTTAAGGCTTATGCGCCTGGGTTACATTCGCCCAAAGTGGCGTCCGCGCCACCCATTTGTGGGTGATCAGGTTCATACATCACCTGTGCAACCGGAGTGATTTCGACAACTTCGAGAAGGTCGAATTCGCTTGTTGGATTCTCTTTACCCTTCACAACCAGCACGTCCTTGAAGCACTGGTGATCTGCGCCACGGTACAGAGTTGGACCGTTTCCAAGTCCGTCGAACTCGAAGTCTTCGAGTGCTTCTGCAACTGCGCATGGGTTGAACGAACCAGCCCGGTTTACGGCGTCCGCATAGAGCAGAGTCTGCACATACGTTGTGTGCGCTGCCTGGCTTGGTGGGAAGCCGTACTTGGTGCCGAACGAGCGGACGAACGCTTGTGAGCCTTCGTCAGTCAGCGACCAGTGCCAGTTCGTGGAACCAAAGATGCCTTTAACGTTTGCGCCAGCACCACGAGCCATCAGACGCGAGTAAAGTGGAACAACGATCTCAAAATTCCTGTCGTTGACCATACGATCACGCAGGCCGAATTGAACGGCGCTTGTGAGCGAGTTGATCATGTTGCCACCGTAGTGGTTCAGAACCAGAACGTCTGCGTCTGTTTGCAGAACTGGCGCGATGTAGGACGAGAAGTCAGTCTGTGTCAGCGGTGTCTTGACCGTGTTTACAGTTTCCCAACCAACAGCTTCAGTCGCCTGTGTGACAGCTTCTTCTGTTGTGTAGCCCCAGTTATAGTCGGCTGTCAGGTGGTAGGCCTTACGATCTGTGCCGTATGCGTTTGCAAGCACAGGCGCGAGCGCCGCACCGGACATGTACGAGTTAAAGAAGTGGCGGAAGCCGTTGGCTTTGCGGTCTTTACCAGTTGTGTCGTTGGAGTGTGTGAGGCCAGCCATGAAAATGATGCCAGCTTCCTGACACAGAGCCTGAACAGCAACAGCCACACCAGAGGACGAACCGCCGGTGATCATGATTGCACCGTCTTTTTCGATCATCGAGCGAGCCGATGCGCGGGCCGCGTCAGATTTCGTCTGCGTGTCACCTGTGACGTACTCGACTTTCTTTCCGAGGATACCTGCGCCGTCCAGCGTCTTGGACGAGAAGGTGTTGATCATGCCGCCGTCGCCGCCACCGTTCAGGTGCTCAACAGCAAGCTCATAGGCGCGAAGTTCGTCAGCGCCCTCGTCTGCGTATGGACCGGACTGTGGTACGTTGAAGCCCAGAGTAACCGAGCCGCCCTCAGGCGCGTTTGTGAATCCGGTGTGGCCAGCAGCCCAGACCGAACCGTCGAAAATCGTTGGTGTCGCAAGTGCTGCGCCAGCGACTGCGCCGGTCTTCAGCACGCCACGACGGGTGAAGTTGGATTTTGTCATAAAGCTCTCCCTATAGATTTCCGGCAGTTTGCGGTTCCCCACATGCGCCTCCTCGCGCAGCCGGACCTTTGACAAGGTATGCTATTTATTAGCGAGGCGTTGAAAAAAAGATAGTAAGCCTAGACCTTGTCACGATAATTTTGTAAACAATTACACGCGCTGGTGCAGCATTTTGTAAAGAAATTATCTTGCACTGGCAGAATGGCGTTGAACTCACGAGGTTTTTTCATGGCGCGTCCTGCTCTCACTGGCTCTCGCATTCGTCAGCACCGCGTGGATCAAGGTGTGCGGCAGGCCGAGCTTGCCCGGCAGTGCGACATTTCGCCAAGTTATCTTAATCTGATCGAACATAATCGACGCAAGATCGGCGGCGCGCTTTTGAACAAGGTGGCACTGGTGTTGAACGTTGATCCTGCAACCCTGAGCGAAGGTGCTGGGGCGGCGCTCACGGGTGCGCTGGATGTGGTGGCGGCCGGGCGAGAAGTCGAGCGCAGCGAAGATTTCGCCGGACGCTTTCCGGGTTGGGCGCGTGTTGTCACCGAACAGCAGGCGCGGGTGACCGAGCTTGAGAGATTGGTCGAGACGCTGAACGATCGTTTGACACATGACCCGTTTTTGTCGGCCTCGCTGCACAGTGTTTTGTCGACTGTGACCGCGATCCGCTCGACCAGCGGTATTCTGGCGACCGGAGAAGATATCGAGGCGGAATGGCAGGCTCGGTTTCAGCGCAACATATATGAAGACAGTCAGAGGTTGGCAGAATCGACCGAGGCTTTGGTTGGGTATCTGGATGCTGGCGGAGACGTCGAGCGCGAGGTGTCGTTGCCGCATGATGAGTTGGAGGCCTGGCTTTCCGAGCAGGACTGGCGGATTGAGCAGTTGGAGCAGAGCGCGGATGCCTCTTTTGAAGAGCTCATTGCGGCGGGCCGCGCACAGCTGGGGTCTTCGGCGGCGCGGTCGCTGGCGATCAAGTATCTGCAGCGCTACCGAGACGACGCGGTGGCCGTACCTAGTGACGAGTTAGAGGCCGCAGTTTTGGGGGGAGAGCGCGATCCGATGCAGGTTGCGGCGCGGTTCTCCGTTGATTTGCCACGCGCAATGCGGCGTATGGCAACGTTGCCCGGGAGATTCTTCAAGGGCGGTTTGCCACCTGGGATCGTGATTTGCGATGGGTCCGGCACCCTGACGTTTAGAAAATCGGTGCGGGGATTTGAGCCACCGCGCTTTGGCGCGGCCTGTGCAGTCTGGCCCTTATTTCAAGCGCTACAACGTCCATTGACGCCAGTGCGATCGGAGCTGTCGCTTGTTGGGCAGGACGATGTGAGGTTTGAGACATGGTCCATGGCCACATCGGACTTTTTGGGTGGATTTAATAAGCCGCCGGTGGTTGAGAGCACGATGTTACTGATGCCAGTTCTGGCTTCGGTCGGAGCGGACGATCCGCCGTATCAGGTGGGAACATCCTGCAGGGTCTGTGCGATCAAGGACTGCCC
>JABDPD010000271.1 GCA_013042895.1 Boseongicola sp.
GCCATGGCTGCCGGCGTTCCGGACAGCGCGATCACTGTTGAAACCGAGTCGCATTCGACTCTTCAAAACGCCATGTTCGTCGGCGACATTGAGGACCTGAGCAAGGCCGCTCCAATCCTTCTCGTCACGCACCGTTATCACCTGCCGCGCGCCAACGCATCGCTGCGCTGGGCCGGTTTCAGCGACATCACAAACGTGGCCGCAGATCCTGACGGCGGTCTTCAAATCACCCCGAGCCTTCTTTGGGAAAGCGTGAAATGGCCTTACAATGTTCTGCGCGCTGGCGCTGCAAGTGCGGCAGAAGCCGGTAACGTTCCGCGCGAAGACTACATTCAATACCTCGAATGAGCGAAGGGTCGCGGCCTTTACTGGCCGCGGCCTGGATGACCGGAGCCATTGTCAGCTTTTCGTCAATGGCCATTGCTGGGCGGGCCATTAACCACGAACTCGATACATTCGAGATGATGATGTACCGATCTTTCATTGGTTTCGTCATCATTTTGGTCATTGGCTTTTCCACCGGTAAAATCCGCGAGGTTCGCACCGATCGCCTCGGCCTGCACTTTATCCGCAACCTATCTCATTTTGCTGGCCAGAACCTTTGGTTCTATGCCCTAGGCCTGATTTCACTGGCGCAACTCTTCGCCCTCGAATTCACATCGCCCATCTGGATCATGATCCTCGCCGCCCTTCTGCTTGGCGAGCGCCTCACCAAACCCCGGCTTGCAGCTCTTGTCCTCGGCTTTGCGGGCGCCCTCCTCGTGGCACGCCCAGGCACCGGAGGCGATCCTGCAGGCCTTGTAATCGCCGCCCTCGCAGCAGCCGGATTTGCGGGCTCCATTGTATGCACAAAAATGCTAACTCGCACCGAAACTATCATGGGCATCCTGTTCTGGCTCACCGCCATGCAACTCGTTTTCGGCCTCATCGCAGCGGGCTCCGACGGAGACATCGCCTGGCCTTCCGCCTCCAGCTGGCCCTGGGTCACCATGATCGCGCTCGCTGGCCTTTTGGCTCATACCTGTCTCACAAATGCCTTATCCGTTGCTCCGGCCACCGTTGTCACCCCGATGGATTTCATCCGCCTCCCCGTCATAGCCATCGTCGGCATGGCCTTCTACAACGAACCCCTCGATCCTCTGGTTTTCGTCGGAGCCGCCCTCATCTTCGCGGGCAACTACCTCAACATCTGGTTCGAGCAGAAACGATCCCGCCCTGTGTGACGCTTTGGTGACGCATACCCCGCACGGGACTTTGTGACGTGGCGTCCTAATTGACCAAAAAGCAGGCAGTTTCTAAACGAGCCTTCACAACTGGGACGAGTGACTGTGGGGAGAACAAAGTCATGAAGAATGTAATATGGGCCGCAGCCGCGCTTGGCGCCGGTATGTCAGTCGCAAACGCGGGCGGCCTTGAACGCACTCCGCAGTCAATGGCGATCCTTTTTGAAGAAGGCCGCTATATGGAACTAAGCTTTGGCTTTGTCTCGCCTGATGTAACTGGGAACTCTGTCGAACTTGGCGGTGATACCGGTAGCATGCTTGGATCGTATTCAAACATCGGATTGGCATATAAGGCCGACATCAACGAAAAACTTTCCTATGCGTTGATTTTTGACCAGCCATATGGTGCCGACACAGCTTACCCTACCGGTACGACATACGCCTTTGCCGGATCTACCGCAGAAGTTAACAGCAACGCGATCACAGGTGTTCTGCAATACAACCTCGGAAATGGTGCCAGCGTTTACGGAGGACTGCGCGCGCAGTCGCTTCAAGCCGAAGCGGCTCTCGCCGGCGGCTATACAATCGAAAGTGACACGAACTACAGCCCCGGCTACCTCGTCGGCGCCGCATATGAGCGCCCTGAAATCGCGCTGCGTGTTGCGATGACGTATCACTCAGAAATCAGCCACGAACTCGACCTTCTCGAAGTCGGTGCGGTCCCGTCGACAGAAGACGTTATCCTGCCGCAGTCATTGAATCTTGAGTTCCAGAGCGGTGTCGCTGAAGACACTTTGGTATTCGGCTCTGTTCGCTGGGTTGAGTGGACCGAAACTGTCCTGAACCCCGGAGTTTACTCAACTCTGCCAGGCATCACACGCCCTTTGATTTTTTATGATGATGACCGGATCACTTACACGCTTGGTCTGGGCCGTCGCCTGAACGAAACCTGGTCGGTTTTGGGGTCTGTTGGTTATGAAGAAACCACCGGCAGCCCGACCGGCAATCTCGGACCCGTTGACGGCTTCACATCCGTTTCACTCGGCGCAGTCTACACGAAAGACAACATGAAGATCACCGGTGGCTTGCGTTACGTTGAGATCGGGGACGCAACATCTTTCTTGGGCGCAGAGTTCAACGACAACAGCGCACT
>JABDPD010000273.1 GCA_013042895.1 Boseongicola sp.
GTGTTCCTACTTAATCTTTAGCAGAGGCCAGACGGCTCTGTTTCTAACATCCGCCTTGCCCAATTGCGGGGAGGCGATACATCGGAATCGCTCAAAGGAGGATCCCTCATGCGAACTTTTGATCTGGCACCATTGTACCGTGCTACCGTTGGATTTGACCAAATTGCCGACCTTATGGACCGCGCCCTGACAGACACGTCAAACGCTGCGTCCTACCCCCCTTATAACATCGAAAAAACCGCTGATGACGGCTGGCGTATTTCTATCGCAGTCGCCGGTTTCAGCGACGCCGACCTTAACGTCGAGATGCGCGAGAACGCTCTGATCGTGACCGCAAAGAAAGCGACGGAAAACGAAGAACGCACCTATCTTCACCGCGGTATAGCGACGCGAGCATTTGAGCGCCGCTTCGCGCTTGCCGATCACGTACGTGTCCCCGGTGCAAGCCATGTCGACGGAATGCTCCACATCGACCTCGTCCGTGAGGTGCCTGAGGCCCTTAAGCCGCGTCGGATTGAGATTGCAAACGGTGAAGCTTTTGAAGCCAAGGCAGTAGAGGCGAAAGAGCTAAACTAAACGCGAATTTACGCGACACAAAAGCCCCCGGTGCGTTGCATCGGGGGCTTTTTCATATTTACAGGACGTCACTCGCCGTAGGGCACCCAAATCGTTTTGACCTCGGTTGAAGCCGCGAGAAATGCGGATGCGTCGGCTCCGGTCCAGTCCCGGCCTTTACCATTGTTAACCCACGTTCGCTTCAGGTTGCTGGCAGCCTCGCGTTCTATCACAGCGGACAGGTCGCTGCCCGAGAAAGACCAGACGGCGTCAATGTCCATGTGTCCGCCAGCCTGAGGCGCAAGTTCGTCATGGCTGCCGGTTAGGATGTTCACCACCCCACCTGGCACATCGGATGTGTCTAGCACCTGATAAAAATCGGTGGCTGCAAGCGGGTAGGGCTCGCTCGCCATGACGGTGATCCGGTTGCCCATCGCCATGGCCGGTGCGATCACCGAGACGAGCCCAAGCAAAGGTGCATCGTCGGAGGAGAAGGCGGCAATCTTGCCGACGGGTTCGTTCATGGCAAGCGCGATTCCACGCATTGGCACACCTTTCGCGGCACCGTCATGTTTGTCGGCCCAGGCGGCCCAGGTAAAGAGGCGATCAATGCTGGCCTCGACTTCCGCCTTACCGCCGCGTTTTCCCGTCATGTCGTTGATACGGATTGAGAATTCATCCGCGCGTGCCGAGAGGTTTTCGCCCAGATAATACAGAATTTGAGCACGAAGATGGCCGGTGGTCTTGCTCCATGCCTTTGCGGAATTCATTGCTTCCACGGCATTTCGCAAATCCTTGCGGTTGGCGAGTCCTGCGTGGCCCATAAGTTTGCCCCTTGGTGACCAAACGGCTTGGGAATACCCGCCATCCGGGCGAGCTTGCTTGCCTCCGATATAGAGTTTTGCAGTACGATCCAGCGCGCCGGGGTCGGCTTTTGCTGGAGCGGCGACCGGCGCAAGCTTCGCCAGTTTGGGCGCTGTTGCGTTAGGTTTTGTGTAGGCCGTCAGGCCTTCCCAGCCGCCTTCGCGCCCAAATCCGCTTTCGCGCACGCCGCCGAAACCGGCTGCGGCGTCGAACAGATTGGTTGCGTTCACCCAGACCACACCCGCGGCCAGCTTGGGCGCAATGTCTAGCGCGAGGTTGACGTTCTCTGTCCAGAGAGTCGCCGCTAGTCCGTAGCGGGTGTTATTGGCCAGTTCCACCGCTTCGGCCGGTGTCCTGAAAGTGGTCCCGACCAATACGGGACCAAACACTTCCTCCTGCATCAGCTTATCTGCTGTCGACAGCCCGATGATCAATGTAGGGGGGTAAAAGCAGCCCGTCTCGGGAACAGGCGTGGCGGCGTGGTAGATGTCCCCACCGCTTTCGCCCACGAGATTGGTAATGGTTTCAAGTTGAACCGGATCTACGACCGCTCCGACATCAATGCATTTATCCAGCGGATCACCAATGCGAAGCTTGTCCATCCGCGCTTTCAGGGCGGCGTAGAACGCATCTGCGATGCCCTCTTGCACCAAGAGCCGTGAACCGGCGCAGCAAACCTGGCCTTGATTGAACCAGATCGCATCCACAAGGCCTTCAATGGCGCTATCGATGTCGGCATCGTCAAAAACGATATAGGGAGATTTTCCGCCAAGCTCCAAGGTTAGCTTCTTGCCGGAACCTGCTGTTTCTGAGCGAATTCTACGGCCTACTGATGTGGATCCGGTGAAGGCGATCTTGTCTATGTCGTCGTGCTTCACAATTGCTTCGCCAGTTGCGCCATCACCTGTAACGATGTTTAGGACGCCCGGCGGAACTCCGGCCTCGCCAGCGAGCTCAGCGAAAAGAAGCGCCGTCAAGGACGTGTATTCGGCGGGCTTCAGCACAACCGTGTTGCCCATCGCCAAGGCGGGGGCAATTTTCCAGGCAAGCATCAAAAGAGGGAAGTTCCACGGAATGATTTGTCCGCATACGCCGAGCGCTGTGCGGTCTGGCAACTCGTCATCCATGAGCTGGGCCATGCCCGCGTGGTAATAGAAATGGCGCGCCACCAAGGGGATATCGATGTCGCGGCTCTCGCGGATGGGCTTGCCATTGTCGAGGGTTTCTAGAGTCGCAAAAAGACGGGAGTGTTTTTGCACTAGGCGCGCCATTGCATAGAGCACCCGAGCGCGCGCTTTGGCGTCCTTGCTCCATGTTTTTTGCGCCTTGCGCGCGGCCGCGACCGCCTTGTCGACGTCTTTGGAATTGGCTTGACTGATTTTGGCAAGGATTTCGCCTCTCGCTGGATTCTTTGAGGCAAAACTGCGTGCGGGTTTTGTCCATTGTCCGTTGATGAATTGGCCGAAGCTGCGTTTGTGGCTGTCGAGCCAAGTCATTGCCTGACTGACGTCTTCAGGGGCGGGACCGTAGTCCATGGTGTCGAAGATCTCACGGACGTTCATGCGTCACATCCTTCAGGTTTGAAAACGCGCTTGGTTGAAGCGGGAAAACGGGCCAGTTTGTCGGCCGGTCGGATAGGGCGGGGGACAAAATTGCCGCCGCAGTTTGGGCAGGTGCCGCCCAGCTTGTTGGATACGCAGTCGCGGCAGAAAGTGCACTCGAAGGTGCAGATCATAGCCTCCGGGCTTTTGGGAGGCAGGTCGCGGTCGCAACATTCGCAATTTGGTCGGAGATCCAGCATCGCTTATCCAATCGGGTGACGATGAGCGGCCGAGTAGCGGCCCGTGACATGGTGTTCCAGCTGGCGTTCGATGTCTCCAAGAAGGCTTGAAGCGCCGAAGCGGAAAAGATCGGGCCGGAGCCAGCGATCGCCAAGCTCGTCTTTTATCAGGGTCAGATATGTCACCGCGTCTTTGGCTTTTGAAATACCACCCGCCGGTTTGTAACCCACGCGGAAGCCGGTCGCCTCGTGGTAGGCACGGATCGCACGGATCATGGTCAGGCTGACGGGCAGAGTGGCGTTAACGCTCTCTTTGCCGGTCGACGTCTTGATAAAGTCGGCACCTGCCATCATGCAAACCCAACTTGCACGCGCGACGTTTCTGAGGGTTCCAAGCTCTCCGGTTGCCAAAATCGCTTTGACATGCGCGTCGCCGCAAGCCGCACGGAACGCTTTCATTTCATCGTATAGCGCCTGCCAGTTTTGCGTAAGAACGTGACGACGCGAAATGACAATGTCGATCTCTTTTGCGCCTGCTTTCACGCTCTCTTCGATCTCGGCAAGCCGCAGATGAAACGGGGAAAGCCCCGCGGGAAAGCCTGTCGACACAGCTGCCACGGGTATGCCAGTTCCCTGAAGTGCAGAGACAGCGGTTGGGATCATTTCGTGGTAGACACAAACGGCTCCCGTTGTGATGGCATCCATTCCAAGCGCGTCCAGAAGATCCTGGCGCACTGGGTTGGCGGCCTTGGTGCAAAGGCGTCGAACACGGCCCTCGGTGTCGTCGCCGGACAGGGTGGTCAGGTCGATAAGGGTGATCGCCCGCAACAGCCACGCGGCCTGATAGTCCTTTTTAACCGACCGTCTGCCTGGAAGTGTCGCGGCGCGTCGTTCAATGGCCGATGTATTGGCTTGAATGGAGGCCACGCGATCCAAGTCCAGCGCTGTGCCGGGATTGCGCGGTTCATGGATTTGCGGCAGATGCGCAAGAGAGGTTTCGGCGGATGATGCGGTCTTAGCGGTCATGGCGGCAGCCTGGTGTCTAGGGTTGCGAAAAGCGTCGCATGGACAGAGCCATTAATCAACATTGACCATTTGGTCAAATTTTTAATGCAGGGCTTTTCAAAGCCAGTGAGGCGCGCAGTTCCGCGCGCCTCCAATTGTATCCAGGAAAGTGTGAAGTCCGGCGGCGTCAGGCTTCTGTTAAAACCGTCTCAACAGAGGCACCACGTTCCAGAGTTCGGTGAACCGGACATTTGTCGGCAATTTCGAGCAACCGTTGTCGCTGATCTGTGTCGAGTTTCCCCTCAAGTTTGATGACGCGGCGAAAACCGTCGATCTTGGTTGCCTCGCCTGTGCTTGCATCCTGACCATGAACTTTGTCGTGGGTGACATCGACGGACACATGATCAAGTGGCCATCCTTTGCGGCGCGCATACATGCGAATTGTCATTGAGGTACAGGCGCCAAGTCCAGCGGAAAGGAACCCATAGGGCGTCATGCCTTTGTTGGTGCCGCCGTAGGCTTCGGGTTCGTCCGCCAGAGTATGGTGGTTCGGGCCTGCATTCACATCTTGCAGGAAGCCGCTGTGATCCGCCTCAGCGACGCGCACGATGCCTTCTGGGGCTCCTGGCGGAGGAGCGGGTTGTTTCAGATCGAGATACCGCGCACCCCAGGCCGCGATGACCTCGGCGGCGTATTCAGCGTCTTCGGCCCGTGTGACCAGATGGTCTGCATCGTCCAGCGTGACGAAGCTTTTTGGATGGCGGGCCGCCACGAAGATGTTCGTGGCGTTTTCGATTCCGACGGTCTCATCGCGTGGTGCGTGCATTACGAGGAGAGCTTTGCCCAACTTTTCGATTGAGTGAGACAGCGCCGTTCCTGCGACGTCTTCGACGAAGTCTTTTCCAATCGTGAAAGGGCGGCCTGCCAGCGACACCAACGCTTTGCCTTCGGATTTGATTGTCTCCACAGCGTCGCCGAAGTTATGCGTCACATGTTCGGGATCAAAAGGTGCGCCAATGGTTGCGACGGCCTTTACTGACGGGATGCCTGCTGAAGCTTTGAGAACGGCGGCGCCTCCAAGGGAGTGGCCGATCAAAAGGGAAGGTGCCATGCCGCGCGCCGCAAGCGCTTCGGCGGCGCGCACCAAATCCTGCGCGTTGGACGTGAATGTCGTATTGGCGAATTCACCCTTTGAGTGCCCAAGTCCGGTAAAGTCGAACCGCAGAACCGCAATGCCCATGGAAGCCAATCGAGACGAAATCCGGCGCGCGGCGGTGATGTCTTTGCCGCAGGTAAAGCAGTGCGCAAAGAGCGCAGTCGCCAAATGTGGTCCGTCCGGCAGATCAAGTCGGGCCGCCAAGGCATCGCCGGCGTGGCCTTCAAATGTAAAGCGTTCCATGCTCATCGGACAGTCTCCATGCTTGTCAGGACTGAGAAACTGGGCGCGTACACGGTTAAGCGCAAGGCATGTGTCAGTGCTGTCACGTCACCGTGACGGGTGTGACATCGCGCGACGCGCTTCGATCACAGTTCACTACAATGCGAGAAGATCCGTGAGTTGGCCCTTTCCCCTTTGCCGTCATGCGCCTACCAAGAGGTATCGCGCGGGAAGCGTGGCGCGAGGCATAGAGCACCTCCCGGGCAGGGTGCTGTGTGGATTGGGTACTGTCCGGGGTGGACCTTGACGGATGGACGCCCCTCAAAAGTCGATGATTGCAAACCAGGTGCAGGCCACGGTGACTGCCTGCAAGACCGGCTGGCATGTCCTGCGAACGCAAGGTCCCAGCGGCATTCAGTTTTGGTTCATTGCGCTCGTAATCGGTATCGCTGCCGGTTTTGCCGCTGTTTTGTTTCGTACGGGCATCACCCTTTTGCAGGAAACATTTTACGGCACAGAAGATGTCCGTCTGATCCACTCGTTTGCGGAAACGCTGCCCTGGTATGTCATTCTTGTCATTCCGATTTTGGGTGGGCTGACAGTTGGATTGATCCTCAATCATTTTACTGCGGACGGTAAAGTGCGCTCGGTCGCAGAGGTGATCGAGGGAGCCGCCATCAAAGATGGCAGAGTCGAGACGAAAGAGGGCCTTGCCTCGGCGGCCGCGTCCATGATCACACTTGGTACGGGCGGCTCAACGGGGCGAGAGGGGCCCGTTGTGCACCTTGCGGCGGTCATTTCGACATGGGTCTCTAATCGGCTTGCGGCGGATGGGATCACGGGGCGTGATCTACTTGGCTGTGCGGTGGCCGCGGCGGTATCGGCTTCGTTCAACGCTCCGATAGCAGGGGCTTTGTTCGCGCTGGAAGTCGTGCTGAGGCACTTTGCCGTCCATGCTTTTGCGCCAATCGTGATCGCTTCGGTTGCGAGAACCGTCATCAACCGGCTGGCGTTTGGGGACATCACAGAGTTTTCGCTGGGAGAGGCGGGCGTTCTTGCATTCTATGTGGAACTGCCGGCGTTCCTGATCCTTGGGTTGTTGTCAGGTTTGGTTGCTTTTCTAATGATGCGGTCGATCTTTTGGGCGGATGATCTTGGTAGCTATTTTCAGCGACGTGTCGGCCTGCCTCGGTTTCTGAGACCGGCGGTTGCTGGCGCACTTCTCGGCGCTTTGGCGATTTACTATCCGCACATCATTGGTGTCGGCTACGAGACGACCTCAGCGGCCCTAACGGGTTCGTTGATGCTGCATGAGGTGGTCATCTTCTGCACCCTGAAGGTCGTCGCGGTTGCCATCACTATGGCTGGGCGCATGGGCGGTGGTGTGTTTTCACCGTCGCTCATGGTCGGCGCACTTTTGGGGCTGGCTTTTGGACTCGTCGCAACGGCGATTGCGCCCAATATTTCCGGATCCGAAACGCTCTATGCGCTCGCTGGAATGGGGGCGGTGGCCGCCGCGGTTTTGGGTGCGCCAATCTCGACAACTCTGATTGTGTTTGAGCTTACGGGCGACTGGCAAACAGGTCTGGCGGTGATGGTGGCTGTTTCAATGTCCACCGCATTGGCGTCCCGTCTGGTGGATCGTTCATTCTTCTTAACACAACTAGAGCGCCGCAGCATTCACCTCGCAGCCGGACCCCAAGCCTATTTGCTGTCGATGTTCCGCGTGGCCAACGTCATGCGCGCGCCCGACGATGCGCGCGCAGCCCCCGACGACGCGGTATGGGAAGCCATTGAGGGCGGGCACACGATTGATCGAAACGCGACTTTGGAAACCGCGATGCCTGTATTCGAGGCCACAAACCGTCAGTTTCTGGCGGTTGTCACGCTTGGCGAAGAGGGCGAGGCCCCACAGATTCACGGCGCGCTTTTTCAGGTCGACGCACTAAGGGCCTACAACCGAGCACTTGCTGCGACTGCAGCGGAAGAGCACAGCTGAGGCGTGCCTAAACCTGCTCAACCGCGACTTTGTCGGTATCGTAAAACGCGAGATGCCCGGCAATCTGCTCGACACCCTCTTTCGGAGCCTCGTAGCTCCACGCCGCATCCTGAATAGTCGTGCTTTTGGTAACGATCGAGAAGTAGTTCGCATCGCCCTTGTGTGGGCAATAAGAAGAGCGATCCGAGGCATCCAGAAACGCCATTGCGATGTCTTCCCGTGGGAAATAGATGACAGGTCCATAAGAGCCTTCGTTCAGGGCCAGAGCATTCTGGCTTTCCGCCAAAACAGCGCCCCCTGCACGTACAACCCAGGTCCCCTCGGCTTTTGAAATATTGATATGGCTTGCCATTGGTCGACTCCTAATTCGCGCCGTCTGCGCGATTGCGAGACGAAATTTTTTTGGTGCTGTTCTCTTAGATAGGGCGCGTCGCGACCTTCAACCAGTCCTTGGCCTCAACTGACACGCGCGGGCCCAACTTCTCGAGCACGGCGCGATGGTAATCGTTCAACCATTCGCGCTCTGATTTCGAGAGAAGCTCGGTATCAACAAGCCGCAGATCAATCGGCGCGTAGGTAATGGTTTCAAAATCCAGTTGGTCGCGATTGTCGCCGAGCTTAGCGGCTTCACGAACGACAATCAGATTCTCAATGCGAATGCCGAAAGAGCCTTCCCGGTAGTAGCCGGGTTCATTTGAAAGGATCATGCCCGGCTCGAGCGGTACTTCCGATATCCGTGAGATGCGTTGCGGACCTTCGTGAACGCTCAGAAACACCCCAACGCCGTGGCCTGTCCCGTGGTCATAATCCAGTCCAGCTCGCCAAAGTGGGGCCCGCGCCAAAGCGTCCAGATCACGTCCAGCAAGTCCACGCGGAAAACGCGCCTGTGAGATTGCGATCATACCCTGAAGCACCCGTGTGAAACACGCGCGATGTTCATCACTTGGCTCACCAACGATTACTGTACGTGTAATATCAGTTGTTCCGTCGATATATTGTCCACCGGAATCAACAAGATAGAGCTCATTTGGCAATATCGCGCGGTTACTGCCCTCTGTCACCCGATAATGGCAAATCGCGGCGTTAGGACCTGCGCCCGAGATCGTATCAAACGAGATGTCGTGCAAGGCATTGGTCGCGCGACGGAAACCTTCAAGGGATCTGGCGGCATCAATTTCGGTCAAACCGCCGCTCGGAGCACTTTCGTCAAACCACCTTAGGAACTCAACCATTGCCGCACCGTCGCGCAGGTGTGCTTCGCGTGTTGCGGCAATTTCGGCGTCGGTTTTGCGAGCCTTTGGCAAGACACAGGGGTCCGCGCCTTCAGCGATTTCGACGCCGTCCCGGTTGCTCAAGGTTGCGCGGATTGCTTCGGGGGCGGACGCAGGGTCGATCTGAATGGTGCCGGAAGCGGTTTCGAGAAAATCCGGAAGACCATCATAAGGGTGTAACGTGACGTCTGCGCCCAGATGGGCAATGACCGCCTCATCCGCGGTCGTGTTCGTGAAATAATCGACACGTCCCGTCGAATGCAGGACGGCAAAGCCCTGGGCGAGTGGATTGCGTGGGATGTCACTGCCGCGAATGTTCAAAAGCCAGCAAATTGAGTCGGGCAGGGTTAGTACAACGGCGTCGCGCCCCAGTGCTTTGAGATCATTTGCGAGACGCTCTCGCTTGTCGGCACTGCTTTCTCCGGCGACTTCGATCGAGTGGATCAAGAGCGGCGACTGCGGGCGACCGGGCTGATCGTCCCAGATCGTATCAACAAGGTTTGCGCCCGGAACCAGTGATATGCCTGCTTTTTCAAGCACTTCGTTGAGCGACCGCACTTCCGCTACCGTGTGCAGCCAAGGGTCAATTCCAACGCTTGCGCCGTTAGTTAACCTTTCGACCAACCAAGGTCCAAGTTTCGTCTCTGGCCAATGTACGGG
>JABDPD010000277.1 GCA_013042895.1 Boseongicola sp.
GTTCAAACCCTCGGAGGGGCGGATTTCCATGAAGGGCCGGATAATATCGGATCTTCCGGCTCAAAGGATTGCGCGCGAAGGTGTGGGGCGCACATTCCAGCTTGTTCGCTTGTTACCGGGGCTATCGGTCTTGGAAAATGTCAAAGCGGGGGCGGTGTTTGGACATCGCAAGCGTTGGGGAAGGGAAGCGGACGACTTTGCCCACGATATGCTCGATCGGGTAGGGCTTGATGCAATGTCGCACGCGCCAGTCTCTTCGCTAACGTATATTGATCAGAAACGCGTGGAACTGGCGCGCACTTTGGCCGGTGAACCGGAGATTTTGCTTTTGGACGAATGGCTTGCCGGCCTTAATCCCACTGAATTGGAAACCGGCGTAGAGTTGATCCATGCGTTGCGTGACGAGGGCCGCACTGTGGTTATGGTTGAGCATGTGATGGATGCGATCCGTTCGCTTTGTGATCGCTGTGTGGTGATGTCTTCAGGTGCCAAAATTGCCGAAGGCTCGCCGGACGAAGTTTTGTCTAACCGCGAAGTGATCCGCGCTTATCTGGGGGATGACGATGCTTGAGGTGCGAAATCTGACCGCAGCTTACGGGCAGCACCCCGCCTTGAAGGACGTCAGCTTGACCGTTGGAGCTGGCGAAATCGTCGTGATCCTTGGGGCCAATGGGGCGGGCAAGTCGACGCTTCTGCGCGCCATTTCGGGGATTTGCGAAGGTAAGGTTGGCGGCGAAGTGATGCTGGGTGGTCAGTTGTTGTCGGGGCATAGCTCGGATGAGATTGTCGAACGCGGTGTCGCCTTGGTGCCGGAAGGGCGCGGGATTTTTGGCGATCTTACGGTCAAAGAAAACCTGTTACTCGGCGCTTATCCGGCTCGGGCGCGGTCTGATGGGGCGGCCAATCTGGATCGCGTTTTGGGGTTGTTTCCAAAACTGCGTGAGCGGCAAGGCCAAGTAGCCCGCACGATGTCGGGAGGCGAGCAACAAATGGTTGCGATCGGGCGGGCGATGATGTCGGCACCGGATATCTTGATGCTGGACGAACCGTCGCTTGGGCTGTCCCCGCTTTTGTGCAAGGAGCTTTTTCAGAACCTCGCGCACGTTAAAGACCTTGGGATCGGTGTTTTGCTGGTCGAGCAGAATGCCAAGCAGAGCCTTGCGATTGCGGATCGCGGGTACCTCCTAGAAAACACACAGATCGTCCACGAAGATAAAGCAGACCGTCTTGCCAAAGACCCTGCGGTTCAAAAGGCTTATCTCGGGGCGACGAGCAAAGCAGCAACAAAGACAAACGCGAAATCCGCGCCCCGGCACTCTGCCGAGCCCGCGCCTGCTGTTCGGTTTTCTAGCATTTCGGCAACACCGCGACGCACGGCCGAGCAGCAGATTGGCATGTCCATCGACGATATGGTGCGAAACGCGGCACGCCAATCAGCAAGCGCGCCGCGCGGCATTGCTCCGGACGTTGCATTGGCCGCCGATAGATTGGCGAAAGACCGGCTCTCGGTCGTGATCAAAGACATTGAAGCGGCGGCAAAATCAGCGCGAAACCGCAAAGCAAACAAACCACCAACACCTAGTACACCATCTTATTCATCTGCACCGCAAGGGGCCAAAGACGAAGGACCAGCACCTGTCATTGAGGTCTACAGACGACCTGTGGTCGAGGTCTATCGTCGCCGTCCTTCCGGTCAATTCGAAAGGGACTAGAATGCTTGATTCGGCAACAAATGCACCGTCTATCAAGGGCCTCTATATCAACGGCCAGTGGCAGCAGCCACCGGGCCAGTTCGATGATTTGAATCCGTCAGACGGTTCTCTATGGGCGCGCATTCCGGAAGGGACTGCGGCTGATACGCGGCGCGCGATTGAGGCAGCTCAGGCCGCATTTCCGGCATGGGCGGGCCTGAAGTTTCAAGAGCGAGCGGAATTTATGCTGAAGGCTGCAGCGATCATTGAGAAGCGTGCTCCGGACTTCATCGCAGCAGCTCAATTCGAGGGAGGCGGTTGGTACGGCAAAGGAGTTTACGAAACTAAGGTCATGCCAGAGATGCTAAAGGCTGCGGCTGCTGTGTGCTATGCACCTATCGGCGAGGTCTTACCGTCGCTGAATGGCAAGGTTTCTACTGCTGTTCGTTCGCCAATGGGGGTTGTCGCTGTGATCAGTCCTTGGAACATGCCAGGGATTTTGGCTACACGTCCATTTTCTGTGCCAATGGCAATGGGCAACACCATTGTTTTGAAACCTTCAGAAGAAACCCCTTGGCTTGGCGGGCTCTTTTTCGCGGAAGTCATGGAAGAGGCGGGAGTGCCGCCAGGGGTGTTCAATGTAGTCACGTGTTCGCGCCGGAACGTCGCCGAGGTTGGCGACGAGCTCGTCGATAATCCGACAGTGAAGGGCGTCGCATTCACCGGGTCTGCAGCTGTCGGTCGTCGGATCGCAGCGAAATGTGGGGCGCATCTGAAAAAGGCCTGCATCGAGCTTGGGGGCAAGGACAGCCTTATCGTTTTGGAAGACGCTAACATGGAGCGTGCAACTTCTGCGGCGAGTTTTGGGGCCTTCATGCATCAGGGTCAGATTTGTATGAGCGTTGAAAAGGTGCTCGTGCAGGAAAAGGTCTATGATGAGTTTTTGCGGGGCTTTGTAGCACGTGCGGCCAAACTGAAGACGGGTAACGTCGCTGATAAGTCGAACGTGATTGGCCCATTAATCAATGATCGCCAGGTGGCGAACGTGAAGCATCAACTGGATGACGCTATAGCCAAGGGTGCGAAGATAGCGATCGGTGGCGGCGTGAACGGGCGGTTTGTCGAGCCGACTGTTGTGACCCACGTGACCCCGGATATGGACATCTGGCGTGATGAGACATTTGGGCCTGTCGCTGTTGTGGTGCCATTTCGTACCGACGACGAGGCCATCGCGATGAACAATGACACAGAGTACGGTCTATCGGCAGGCATCATCAGCGAAGACGAGCACCGCGCCATGGACATCGCCAAGCGGCTAGAGACCGGCATGTGTCACATCAATTGTGCGTCGATCAATGATGAAGCTCACGCTCCATTTGGCGGAACAAAGGCAAGCGGCTTAGGGCGGTATGGAGGCAGGTGGTCTCTTGAAGCGTTCTCTGAAACCCGATGGATCACATTGGATCGTGGCCAGAAACAATACCCGCCGGTGTTTTGAGAGATGAAGGATTTGGTCAAAAGCAAACGCATCGTGGTTACCGGTTCGTCTTCGGGCATCGGCCTGGAAACGGCGCGATTTCTGTCCGAACAGGGGGCAGAGGTCCTTGGCGTCGACATGACAAAGAACTTCGACTACGTGGAGGAGTTCTACCGCGCGGATCTCTCTGACCCGCGCACGATCGATGCGCTTTTGGATGTACTGCCGAACGATATCGACGGGTTGGTAAATAACGCCGGTTTGCCGCCAACGAAGGACGCCAACATCTTGCTGCGCGTCAATCTGATCGGGCTGAAGCGTCTGACCTATGGGCTGATCCCGAAGCTGGCGGATGGCGCGAGCATCGTGAATGTGGCCTCGCTTGCGGGGCACGGCTGGCCGAACGCCGTGGATGCCATAAAGGCGGCGGATGATCTCGATTTTGGAAATCTGGATGCCTTCATCGCGCGCTGGAAAGTCTCGTCTGAGGGCGGGCGCAGTTACTTCTTTTCCAAAGAAGCGCTTATCGCTTGGACTCTGCGCAACCGGTGGACATGGCGGGATCGCGGTATCCGGATGAATTCGGTTAGCCCAGGGCCGGTTGATACCCCGATTCTGGGCGACTTCCTGCAAACGCTCGGTGCGCGGGCCGAAGAAGACCGCAAGATCATGGACCGGCCTGGCACGCCGCAGGACATCGCGCCGGTGATTGCGTTTTTGTTATCCGACATGACCACATGGATCCGAGGGACGAACATCCCGACGGACGGTGGCATGCATTCGAACATTCTGTGCAGCATGCACGGGCTTTAGGGGAGGAGAGGAGATGGGCACGATGGGCTGGATCATTCTCATACTAGTCGTCTTGGCGGCGATCATTGCGCTGACTGCGTGGTGGTATGAGCGCGCGACCAACGAGGTGTCGCTTTTGCGCACGGGCGTTGGGGGGCGTCGCGTGGTCATCGACGGAGGCGTTCTCGCCATTCCCTATTTCCATGAGATCGCACGTGTCAACATGGCGACGTTGCGACTGGACGTGGATCGGCGGGGAGAGGCGTCATTGATCACGCAAGATCGCCTGCGAGTTGATGTTGGCGCAGAGTTCTATGTGTCTGTCATCCCAGACGAAGACGCGATTACTCGGGCGGCGCAGACGCTTGGGAAAAGGACTTTTCAGCGCGAGGAATTGCGCAATCTGATAGACGGTATGATGGTCGATGCGCTGCGTTCCGTTGCGGCGCGGATGACGATGGATGAGTTGCACGAGAACCGCGCTCAGTTCGTGGCCGAAGTGCGCGATATGCTGCGTGAGACGTTGACGCGCTATGGTTTACAGCTTGATAGCGTGTCGCTGACCGCGCTTGATCAGACGCCGTTTTCGGCTTTGGATGAAAACAACGCCTTCAACGCAGTCGGTATGCGCAAGCTCGCGGAGGTGATCGCGAAATCCAAGAAGGAGCGGGCGGAGATTGATGCCGACAGTGAAGTGTCGGTGCGTCGTGCGTCGATGGAAGCGTCCCGAAAACGGTTGGAGATCGATCTCGAAGAGCGGCGCGCGGAAATCGCACAGCAACAGGAGATCGAGACTTTGGCCGCGGCGCAGATCGCCGAAGTCGCTCAGCGCAAAGCTGATAGTGAGCGTACGGCGACAGAGGCCCGTATTCAGATGGAGCGGAGCATCCAAGCCGCAGAGGTTGCGCGCGAGCAAGCTTTGGAAATCGTCGAACAGGATCGCAAGATCGCTATCTCAACCAAAAGCCAGGAACAAAGCCGTGCTAAGGTCGCAGAAGACACCGCGCGCGCAGAGGCGGTTGTTTCGTCCGAGGCGGTTGAAACCGCTCGGGCTTTGGCCGAGGCACGCCGGGGTGCGGAGTTGGCGCGTGTTTCCGCAGAGTCTGATGCCAATATTACTGCCTCGCGTGCGGCAATCGCAGCTGAAAGCGAGAAAGCGACGGCAAAGGATTTGGCCGCTGCCCGGCGCGAAGCCGCAGAGGCTGAGAAAGCCGTCAGAATTGCAGAAGCTGAAGCCAAACGCGCCGATATCGATGCCGAGAATGCGCGATCTGAAGCGGTGATTGCGATGGAGTTGGAAAAGGCGCGGCTTGAAGCGATGCCCAAGATCGTGGGCGAAATGGTGAAGCCTGCCGAAAAGATAAAATCCATCAACGTCAATCACATGAGCGGACTGGGCGGGCGTTCCGCAGACGCAGCGCCAAATTCGCCGGTCTCAACGGCCATGGATTCGATAATGGATATGGCGGTTCAGATGCCGCTGTTAAAGAAGATCGGCGATCAGATGGGAGTGTCCTTTGACAATAGTTTTGACAGCGGAAAGGAGCGAAAGAAAGACTGACGGCACTGTCAGAAGAAACCAGCTTGAGATCGGCAGGGCAGTTCCGTAGCCTCGCCGGATGACCAAACCTGATCCATTTCGCTACTTCAAAACGAACCGTGAGATTATCCGCCTCGCGGTGATGTTGTACGTGCGGTTTCCTCTGTCCCTTCGAAACGTCGAAGATTTGCTGCACGAGGGTGCTGTCAGAAGAAACTGGCTTGAGGCGGGCAGGGTGGTTTCGTAGCTTCACCGGATGACAAAACCCAACCCATTTCGCTACTTCAAAACCAGTCCTGACATCATCCGCCTAGCTGTGATGATGTATGTACGGTTTCCGTTGTCACTTCGCAATGTCGAGGACCTGCTGCATGAGCGCGACATCGAGATAAGCCACGAAACGGTTCGGTTCTGGTGGAACAGATTTGGCCCGATGTTCGCCGCCGAGATCCGCAGAAATCGCACCAGCCGGATGTGATCTCATTCAAACTGGCAGTGGCACCTGGATGAGGTTTTCGTGAAGATTAATGGCGAGACGCACTACCTGTGGCGCGCTGTGGATCATGAAGGTGAAGTGCTGGAAAGCTACGTCACAAAGCGCCGTGACCGCAAAGCAGCATTGAAATTCCTCAGGAAATCAATGAAGCGCTACGGTCAGCCACAAGTCATCGTAACAGATAAGCTGCGGTCTTACGGTGCCGCGATGAAAGTCATTGGGATTG
>JABDPD010000279.1 GCA_013042895.1 Boseongicola sp.
TGACTGGGGTCCCCGGTCGCCCAGGCGATACCGGCACCGCGATCCATCGCTTTCATTGCCGCCATATCGGCCGCATCAATCTCGAAAGAGAAGAGATCAAGGTTTTGCGCCATCCGGCCCGGGTTGAGGCTCTTTGGCAGAACTGAATACCCATTCTGCACACCCCAGCGCAGCAGCAACTGCGCTTCGCTCACGCCGTACTTTTGTGCAATTCCCCGGAAAGGCGCATCCGCACTGTCAGCCTTCATTTCATCCGACTTCGCGCTGTCTTGTCCGGGTTCGGTCCTCCATGTCGAAAGAGGCGCAAGACTGGAATAGGCAATCGGCTGAATACCCAACTCGCCCATCAGTTCAATAAGCCCCGGCTTCTGCGACCACGGATGTAATTCAACTTGATTGGCCTCCGGCATCGGAAGCCCTGCTGCTACAATCTCGGCCAGATGGTCAGCATTAAAATTGCTCACACCAACCGCACGAGCCTTGCCCTGCGCCTTCAGCTCAAGCAACGCCTCCCATTCCTCAATCCGCTTGTCGCCACCATAGGGCGCATGGATAAGATACAGATCGACGTAATCGAGCCCAAGCTTGGCAACGCTGTCTTCAAACGCCGCCAAAGTCGCCGGCCCATCGGCCACTTCATTCCCCCACGCCGGATTACCGGGCCAAAGCTTCGTCGTGACAAACACGTCCTTCCGAGCAAGCCCCGACGCCTCTATCCCCGCGCGAACACCTTCCCCGACACCAGCTTCGTTCTGATATCCCTGCGCTGTGTCGATATGCCGATACCCAGCCTCAATCGCCGCCTTCACTGCTGAAGGACAGTCGTCGTTTGTGATCAGATATGTCCCAAAGCCAACAGCAGGGATCGACGCATTTTTATTCAGTCTAAAGGCAGGAGTTGTCATATTTGGGCCTATCTTGTTTTTGAAGCTCATGATGACAGCCGTTTTACTCATCACTCAACTGACTTGCTTGCCAGAAAGTCCACAAAACATGCCTATTTCTCCAGACCAGCATATTTTTAGGTGAACGAAGGGCGTTGCTGATCTATGGATACCATCATGGAGTATCACGACCTCATAGACAAAGCAGAAGCTTTTGCTCTCCAATCAAGCAAAAAAAGCGGTGTCCTTCCGAATCTCTTTGTTTTCCGTCGCTCCGAGCCGTCAGGGTTTGAAGCGACAATCTACAATCCAGTGATCTGCCTGATCCTACAAGGTTCCAAAACACTGCAGGTCGGCGGTGATTCCCTAAGCATCTCAGCCGGCGACGCGCTCCTTGTCAGTCACGACCTGCCCGTCGCCTCTCAGATCACCCAAGCCACTCGAGAGAAGCCGTACCTCGCGCTGATTTTGTCTCTCGACCTCTCGGTCCTACGAAGTCTCTATGAACACGTTGACCTTCGCTCGGATCAAGGTACGAAACACGCTCTGATGACAATGCGCGCAACCTCCATCTGGGTCGAGCCTCTTGCGCGCTACCTCAATTTGGCGTCCGACCCCTTGGCTGCCAATGTCCTCGGGCCGTCGCTGCTGCGCGAGATTCACTTCCGGCTACTGACCTCACCCGCCGGAGGAATGCTACGCAACCTATTGTCGATGGACAGCCACGCCAGCCGCATTGCCAAAGCCATCCAAGAGATCAGATTGCACTACCGCGATCAGATTGCAGTGTCTCATCTCGCCCGGATTTCCGGGATGAGCGTGTCGTCTTTTCATGAACACTTCAAATCGGTGACTGGTACGTCGCCACTTCAATACCAAAAAGACCTGCGCATGATCGAGGCCCGTCGCCTCCTGTCGGAAAACAGGCTTTCGGTCACGGCAGCCGGATTCGAAGTTGGATATGAAAGCCCTACGCAATTCAGCCGCGAGTTCTCGCGTAAATTCGGCGAGCCCCCCAGCCGCGTCGCAGCGCCAGCACAATAGCATTTTACCTCGCCGCGTGTTCGAATTAGAGCTGAAGCGTTCTGAAACGGCGCGCAATCCCATGACCCTGACCGACCACAACCAAACCCTCTTCAAGCTCCGCCTCGAGCGTTCGCGCCACGATCTTTTCGACATGTTCGAAGCGCTTTACGACCGCCATCCGGCCTATGCGCAAACCCGAGCAAGCCTTGAAGCCGTCATGCTGGAGGCTTGGGAGGCCCGTCCCGACGATCTCAAATGGCTCGACATGAAGCGCGACTTGGAGCCTGATTGGTTCCAACGTCCTGATATGGTCGGCTACGTCTTCTACATCGACCAGTTCGCTGGCGACTTAAACGGCGTCCTTGGCCAACTCGACTACCTCGAGGAGATGGGCGTGACCTACGTCCACCTCATGCCCTGCCTGAAGCCGCGCCCCGGCGACAGCGACGGCGGTTATTCGGTGATGGATTACCGTCAGATCAACCCAAAATACGGCACAATGGACGACTTCGAACGTGTCGCCGGCGCCCTTCGCGCACGCGGAATTTCGCTCTGCATCGACCTCGTACTGAACCACACGGCCCGCGAACACGCATGGGCCGAAGCCGCCCGCCAAGGCGACTCTGAAAAACAAGCCTACTTCCACCTCTTTGAAGACCGCGTCCTACCTGACCAATATGAACAAACCCTGACCGAGGTCTTCCCCGAACACGCGCCCGGCAATTACACCTTTGACGAGGCCTTGCAAAAATGGGTCTGGACCACATTCAACACCCACCAATGGGACCTGAACTGGGCCAACCCGCAGGTCTTCCTCGAAATCGCTGAAGTGATGCTCTACCTCGCCAACAAAGGCGTGGATGTTCTCCGCCTCGATGCCGTCGCCTTCATGTGGAAACGCATGGGCACACGCTGCCAGTCCGAGCCTGAAGTCCATATGATCCTGCAAGCCCTGCGCGCCGTCTGCCGCATCGCTTGCCCAGCCGTCATTCACCTCGAAGAAGCCATCGTAAGTCCGCAGGAAATGCTGCCCTATCTCGGGCGCGGCATCCATGACGGCAAAGAAGGTAACCTCGCCTATCACAACTCGCTCATGGTGCAGTTTTGGTCAGCCCTTGCCACTCGCGACACTGCGCTGATGACCAACGTCCTGCGCACCCATTTCCCCACCGTTCTGCGAAACGCCACCTACGCTACCTACATACGCTGCCACGACGACATCGGCTGGGCGATAACTGACGAAGACGCGACTGCCGTCGGCGCAACCGGCCACGGCCACCGCGCCTTCTTGAAGGACTTCTACACCGGCGATTTCCCTGGAAGCTTCGCCCGCGGCACGCTCTTTGGTGTCAATGAAGAGACCGGCGACAGCCGCATATCCGGCAGCTTCGCTTCGCTCGCGGGTCTGGAAACCGCACTTGAGAGCGGTGACAAGGTCGCCGTACAACGCGGTGTCGATCGCATCCTTCTTGGACATGCCCTCATCGCCGCATTCGGAGGCATCCCGCTGATATACATGGGCGACGAGATCGCCATGCTGAACGACGCCAGTTACCTCGAAGACCCGGGGAAAACCCATGACAGCCGTTGGATCCACCGCCCTGCTATGGACTGGGCACGGGTGGAAGCCGCCAAAACGGGCGGCGCCGAAAGCCCCGAAGCGCTTGTTTTCCAAGGCATCCGCGCCATCATGCGCCGCCGCAAAGCAACGCCAGAGCTTCACGCAGGCCATCCAACCCACATCATCGACACGCCCGAAAAAGGCCTGTTCGCACTCGTCCACGACACCCCCGCCGGAACCCTGCTTTGCCTGTTCAACTTCACCGAGAACTGGACCTCAGTGCCTGGCGAATGGGCACTGAGCCACGGCGTGCGCGACCTTCACGAAGCCCTTTCAGATCGGCCTGTCGCTCTCAAAGAAGGAAACATAGCGCTCGCCCCCTATGCGCGTGTATGGTTGCGTTGACCGACAGAAGAGGGACCTCATGGCAGACATAGCAAACGATAGCGAGCGCGACTTCTGGTCCGGCCCCTCGGGCCAAAGCTGGGTGACATCGCAGGAGGAAATGGACACACAACTCGCCGATGTTGCCCACCTTGTTATGCGCCACGCCGACCTCCAGCCCGGAGAGCGCGTGCTCGACATCGGCTCTGGCGCCGGCGCTTTGTCACTGCTCGCCGCAGACGCCGTCGGATCTACGGGCCACGTTCTCGCCGCCGATATCTCTAAACCCCTGCTCGATTGCGCCGAAAAGCGTAGCAGCGACATCCCTCAGATGAACTCACTTCTCGCGGACGCCCAGACTACGGACTGGCCCAAACACCCCTTTGACCTCGCCGTCTCGCGCTTTGGCGTCATGTTCTTCGCCGACCCGCCCGCCGCTTTCGCCAACATTGCACGCGCACTGAAACCCGGCGGCCGCATCGTGTTCGCCGCCTGGGCGCACGCTGGCGAAAATCCGTTCTGGCACATCCCCACGAAACACGCGGTTGCCCACCTCGGCCACCCCCCCAAAACCGAACCCAATACACCCGGACCGATGGGCCTGGCGGATATCGATCTCGCTTGCGAACGCCTCCGGAAAGGCGGTCTTGAGAATGTCGAAGGCCGGGTAGAAACAGTTCACCTGCGCCACCCCAAAGGAGCGCGCGCTTTCGCAAACCTGTGCTGTCGCATCGGCGCAGCAAAACGCGTGATCACCCACTTCGAAGCCGACGCCCAAACTCAAAAGACAATTGAAAACGGGATAGCCACCGACTTTGCCCCCTTCGAACAAAAAGACGGCAGCTGCGCAATCCCGGCGGCCATCAACCTCCTGACGGCCTCCAAGCCCGCATAATCTCTTTGGGTTCGAAAAACCCCGGGTGAACGCCTGCGGTGCGAGGGCAGAGCCCTAAAACCTTGCCCTTCGCACACCGCATTGTCATATAGACAAAAACCACAAGGCTCAGGAAAGGCCGGGGCATGCAGAGTTATCTCGAGTTCGAAAAACCTCTCGCGGAAATTGAAGGCAAGGCCGAAGAAATTCGCGCCATGGGTCGGGCAAACGACGAAGTAGACGTCGAGAAAGAGGCCAAAGCCCTTGACAAAAAGGCCGAGCAGCTTCTCAAGGACCTCTACAAAGACCTTACCCCATGGCGCAAATGCCAGGTCGCGCGGCACCCCAATC